>JANWWQ010000059.1 GCA_025055635.1 Flavobacteriales bacterium | reverse complement strand
ACTGGAGCGACGGCAGCGGCACGCAGAGCGCCCGCCTGCCCCTTGGGCTAGCCAAGTAATAGGGCTTAATTAAAAAACCCACATACAGCCACCGGCCTCCATGCGGAGGCCGGTGGCGTTTTATGGGGGAGTGCCATTACCTTCCAGGGGGTTCACACCCGGACAAACATCACCTTTAAGAAATACTTTGCAACATACAGGGTACCTGTATGAAACCCGAAGGATGGCGGGAGATGTAAGAGGAAGGATTATACCACCAGGTCTGCAGCAGGCAATCGTTTGGATCCCTCCAGCATGAGGGCCTCAGCCCTGGCGTGATCCCAGGAACCCGTGGCGATGTCAGCAGTTTCTCTAAGGACGCGTTCCATAATTTCATCCTGAATGCGGCCAGCTTCCAAGGCCACGCGATAGGGGACATGGCTGAAGGTCACAAGGGTGTATTGAGGTATCCACAAGTGAGGGTATTTTTCGGAAAACCAGGCTTCAATCTGCTTGCGCAAGAGGAAGGCCGGGTCAGCCGTCAGGTCGCGCATTTCCACAAAATTCTTCAGAGCCAGATCGGCAATGGCGTGTCCATCCGGTTGACGGAACTGCGCAAAACGGGGAAACAGCCCTTTGGTGAAGAAGCCTCCTTGCTTGTCGGCCCATTCGCACAATAGTCGGACGTCCTCAAAACCGGCATTCATTCCCTGACCGTAAAAGGGGACAATGGCATGTGCCGCATCGCCCAGCAGCAAGATATCCTCACCTAAATTCCAGGGGGAACAGCGCACCGTCATGAGCGAGGAACGGATGTTGGTTGCAAATTGCTGGGCATAGTCGGAAATATGAGGAATAATATCTGGGAACCAGGTTTTTACGAATTGTTCAGCTTCCTGCAGGGTGCTAATTTTTTGAAATGAAATGTCCCCTTCAAAGGGCAAAAAGAGCGTACAAGTGAAGCTGCCATC
Organism: Flavobacteriales bacterium; assembly: GCA_025055635.1. Lineage (GTDB taxonomy): Bacteria > Bacteroidota > Bacteroidia > CAIKAF01 > CAIKAF01 > JANWWQ01. Next base: position 10,864 of record JANWWQ010000059.1, on the reverse strand, counting down.
GGGATTGGGAAGGGCAATCAACATGAAGCTTTTGCGGGGCCAGATGTGCAGTGTATCATGGGCCAGGCGCCAGCTGCCATCCGGATTAGGGGGCATGTGAATTTCACAATAGCCGTGTTCCAGGTAGGACTGGCTGTAGTTGAAGCGGTCAGTAGTGATCAGGTACAAACGGATGGCTGAGAAGGCTCCATCGCAGGCTAGGAGCTTTTCATAGTGGAATGTTTCTCCCGTTTCGGTGAAAATGACCTTTTGCGCTGGATCCAGGCCTGTTACTCTGCAATTAAAGTAGATTTGGGCGCCGGCTTTTTCGGCCTGGTTCAGCAGGATTTTATTCAATGTTCCTCGCCCAACAGAGTTGATACATTGGTCCGGCCGGCCGTAAGGCTGATAGGAGAGGCGGCCTTGCCTGTCGTGCATGGTGCGCCTGTACATGGGCAACAGCAGAGGTGCCACCTGCTCAAACACACCGGCGGCTTTAAGGGCCCGGATGCCGCGGTCGGAAAGGGCCAGATTGATAGAGCGCCCGGCCGGGATAGGCACTTTACGCATGTCGGGCCGCCGTTCCAGGACCGTCACCTGGAGGCCGCGGCGTCGGAGCATAACAGCCAGAAGGGAGCCCACCAGTCCACCGCCTGCAATGAGAACCTGTGCGGTATGCCTGGGTTGCATATTTTTGGTCAGGCGAATGTAAGGACCAACACTCAAGATAGATATTTTGTAATTTGACTTTTAAAGCCCTTATTTTGCACCCAGTTAACGAACACCGTTTATGGCTCAGGCAGCGACACTAGAGACTAAGAAAAACTTGTGGGGCGGCGGGGTAGCTCCCTTCAATGTAAGCTATGGCAAGCTGATGATGTGGATCTTCCTCCTCTCCGATACTTTCACATTCAGCTCCTTGCTCATTTCTTATGGATTCATGCGTTTTAAGTATGACGATGCCTGGCCCCTGGCAGACAACGTGTTCGTGCATTTTCCCTTCTATCCCGGTCATATCAAGCTGGCCTTCGTCTCCCTGATGACTTTCACCCTTATCATGAGTTCGGTCACCATGGTATTGGCTGTGGAGGCAGGTCACCGGTTTGATAAAAAGGGCGTGATTAAGTGGTTGTTGTGGACCATCTTTGGCGGCCTCTTCTTTTTGGCTTCTCAGACTTATGAATGGTATCATTTTATTACCGGAACGGAACACGGTAAGGCCATCCCCATGTTCGTAGACGGACAGTGGAAGGAGGTCGTCGTACGGGGAGCCAATCTGCGGTACAATGAATACGGACATCAGCTGTTTGCCAACTTCTTTTTCTTTATCACCGGTTTCCACGGATCCCACGTCTTTAGTGGTGTAGTGTTAAACGTGATTGGATTGATAATGACAATAAGGGGTTACTTTGAACGCCAGGGTCATTATGAGTTCATTGAAAAAATTGGTCTGTATTGGCACTTTGTGGACTTGGTATGGGTCTTTGTATTTACTTTCTTTTACCTCATTTGATCGTGTCTGAAAAATCGTTCCTGAAATAAAATTATCCTGCTATGGCTCATTTTCAGATGGATAATTACCACCCGCCCCTGTATGTGCCGGGGACGCCCATTGAAGCGCCTAAAACCAAGTGGATATGGCGGGTATTTTGGATTATGCTCATTGTCACCATTTTTGAGATCAGCTTTGCTTTTGCAAATGGAGAGTACCATTTTATTCCATGGACCGCCCAGAAGGTGCTCTTTATTATGCTAACCCTTGTGAAGGCTTATTATATCATCTTTTATTTCATGCACCTTGGCCACGAGCAGTTTAATTTCCGCCTAACCATTTCTCTCACTTCCATTTTGCTAATATACTTTATCGTTTTATTGATGATAGAAGGGGATTACTCCATGGATTATCGTCTCCTTATTCCGGAATTTATAAAGGAGATGCACACGTACAGGCCCGAACACTGATTCCTTTGAACCGGGCCTCTTTTCTTTTGTTCTTGTGAATGTGGGTCGCCCCCTCTCAAAATATTTAAAATTTTTTCTCCTCGGGGGGCTCTTACTGGGTCCGGCCGCTATATTCTACTTAATGGTGTACGGGGGCTATCATAGGGTCAAGAGATTACGTTTTTACGGCCCCCACCAGGTGCAACAAGTGAAAAGCCGGGGGAGATTGAGGACCGATACCCTTTATTTTACGGTGCCTTCCTTTCAGGGATTTGATTATGCGGGTCAAGTATATTCCTCTGACAGTCTGAAGGGAAAAACAGTGCTCATCCACGTGTTGGATGCCCACCAGTTTGATTCCTTGCCGAAACAAATAATTTATGCTGCAGCTGAGGCCTTGGATGCTTTTCCTGATTTGCGCTTTGTGACGGTGTTTGTCCCTGGGTTTCCGGCCTCTTTCCGTTTTCCTTTTGGTCTCACACCCCGCCTGCAAGGCGACAGCCTGCGATGGCATTTCGTCCGCATGGACAGCGTTGCCTGCCAGTCTTTGCTGCATCAGGGGCTTTTCGCCAGAGCTGACAGTTCAGCTCCACAGTTTGACCCAGCCAGCCTGGTGCTGCTGGACCGGCAAGGGCATATCAGGGGCTATTACAGCCCTGTGTTTCAAACGGATCTTCAAAACATGAAGAAAGAAATCTTGCATTTGTTCAGGGAATATGAGTTGGCTTTCAAAACCCATCGTCTGGTGCGCGTTGTGGATTAGTCTCTTGGGCTGCGCACAGCGCCAAGCTGAACAGGTTGGGAAGCAGCCGCATGCCCTGCCCATCCTCAGCCGCAAAGAGTGGAACGGTACTGATTCTGTATACCGTACGATACGGTCTTTCTCGTTGCTCAATCAGGATAGCCAGATTATTACAGGTAAACGCCTTCTGGGTAAAATTCATGTGGCGGATTTTTTCTTTACCTCTTGTCCCTCTATTTGTCCCATAATGACTGGCCACTTGAAAAAGGTGCAAGAAGCCTTCTCGGGCGACACTTCTGTTCTCATTGTCAGTTATTCCATAGATCCCGAACACGATCGTCCCCATGTGTTAAGGGCTTATGCCAAAGAAAGAGGCATAGATACGCGCACCTGGTGGCTACTCACAGGTCCCCGAGACAGCATTTATGCCCTGTGTACGGAGGACTACCTGGCCTATGCCCGGCCGGATTCTCAGGCGCCGGGGGGCTTTGTGCACAGCGGGTTTCTGTTCCTGGTGGACCGGCAGGGTCTCATTCGCGGTGCTTACGACGGCACTACGGCCTCCAAAGTAGAAGAACTCATCCAGCATATCCAACAACTCAAATATGTCCCCTAATCCGCGTGAAGTCCGGCTTAGCCGCGCCATTTGGATTGTCTCAGTGGCCGTTCCATTGGCTGTGGCTATCCTGCTCCATCCTGATTTTCCCTCTGTTCAATTGGGCTTTGACACAGGCTTCATTCCTCCCCTAAATGCCACAATAAATGGCATGGTCAGCCTTCTCCTTTTGGCGGGGCTGGGACTCATCCGGTCGGGGCGTCAGCGCATGCACCGCCTGGTCATGCTTTCAGCCTTTGGCTTGTCGGCCTTGTTTCTGGTTCTGTATGTCTTGTATCACCTCGGCTCCGGCCACACTCCTTATTGCGCCGAAGGCCTGGTGCCACGTCCTCTCTACCTTTTCATCTTAATTTCTCACATTTTCTTCAGTGCGTTCATTATACCTTTGGCTGGGTTCACAATCCTGCGCGGCATCACCGGTCAATATGTTCGCCACCGCCGCCTGGCCCGTGTGGCATGGCCTTTGTGGTTTTACGTAGCGGTATCTGGGGTGCTCGTGTACGTGTTCAACTATCCCTGTTATCCATGAAGAAAATTTTCCTGTGCACCCTCACGGTCCTGTGTCTTTCCTTGGGTCCCCTGTATGCCCAGTGTTCGGTGTGCAGGGCCACAGTGGAAAATGCTGAAGAGGAAGGTAGTGGGGGGCTGGCACGCGGCATCAACAACGGGGTGCTTTACCTGATGGCCATACCTTACCTGATGGGCGGCGTATCGCTCTTGGTGTGGTGGGTGATGCGCCGTCAGAAATCGCGTCATCGCCAGGCCATCTAAGCAGGCCATTTTGATTTTGCCTGAAGTGTTTTCCCTCGGTTTTTGGGGTAATTTATGGGCGTGCCCCCTTGCGGGCCGGCGGCCGGAGATCCGGCCTTCGGCCGCCCTCTGCATCCCAAACGCGTAGGCCACTCTGTCCCGGCTGGGGCGACCGAACTGCTTCCATCAGTACTCCGCACTCCCAAAATTTTTTCCTTACATCTTCGTTGGAAACCTAGACCCAGCTCTTACACCTTCCTCCAACTCTACCTTTGCCTCACGTGAGGGCTTCTTTTTTCTCCTGGGATCCTGCAACTCCGCTTTTCTGGACGGTAGGCCTCGCCTTTTTTTTCTGGCAATGCAAAAAACACGGCTCCGAAGTCCATTTTTCCTTCTCCCGCGATCAGGTGATCTTTGACACCACCTTCGCCGAATTGGGTACCAGTACCGAGGTGGTGCTCATCCGAAACCATAGCCAACAGGTGTTGCGACTGGAAAAAGTTTATCTGGCCGGAGGGGCCTCCTCCCGTTTTCGTATCAACGTAGATGGCGAGCCAGGTCCGGTGGTCCATGATGTAGAGATTGCTCCGCGGGACAGTGCCTACCTGTTTGTGGAAGCTACCATTGACCCCCACAGCCAGGGCGACCTACTGGCCCTAGATTCAGTCATTGTGGTGCCGCGTGGCGGCCCGCCCCGGGCCCTCCCTTTGGTGGCTCAGGGAGCGGATGCTATCTACGTCTGGCCTACCGACACCCTGTTCTTTACCTATTCCAAACTGCCTTACTCTTTGCTGCCCTGCGGCGGCTTCTGGAACAACCAAAAGCCTATCGTGGTGATCGGATGGGCCGTCGTGGACAGTGCCTGTAGCTTTCTCATCACAGAGGGCACCCGCGTATACTTCTGGAAAGGCAGCGGCCTGTGGGTGTACCGCGGAGGTACCTTGAAAGCTCTGGGCACCGAGAATAACTACATCCTCTTCACGTCCTACCGGTTGGGGATCCAGCATCAGGACCGACCAGGCCAGTGGGACCGCATTCTCTTTCACGAAGGCAGCACGGAAAACGAACTGCGATGCGTGAAGCTGTTTAACGGGTTCATAGGTATCCAGGCTGAGCCCCTCGGTCTCAACGACCTCAATCTGCCGCGCCGTCTCACACTGCACAACGTGGAAATTACCAACATGAGCGGCGCCGGTATTCTGGCCCGAGACTTCCACATTGATGGATTTAACGTGGTGGTTAGTGACTGCGGTTCTTATGGCGCTGCTCTTACTTTGGGGGGCACTTATCGTTTTTACCATTCTACGTTTGCCAATTTCTGGCAGTTCGGAGCTCGTAAAAATCCCCACGTGTTTTGTTCCAATTACAGCCCCGATATCTATGACCTAGATCCTGCCGGCGACTATATAGCCCGGCCCCTCAACGTCCTCTTTGCCAATTGCATCATCACCGGTAACATGGAGCAGGAATTTGGCCTGGATTCTCTGGCAGTAGCCCCCTTGCAAATAATGGCCGATCGGTGCATACTCCGGGTGCGGCCGGATTACGTGTTGCCCCCTTCCCGCTTCCCGGACTGTCTTCGTATTCCTGACCCCGGCTTTCAAGGACCGCAATGGAACGATTATTCCCTGACTGAAAATTCCCCTGCCCGCAACGTAGCTAAGCTTGAATATATCACGCTTTACCCCCTACGACTGGAAAGAGATTTCAAAGGCCATCCGCGAACCGCTGATGCAGGCCCGGATCTGGGAGCCTATGAATACTGATGCCTACTTTTGAACCGCTTTGAACATGGACGCCATCCTGCTGCGTCAGGTTTGTGTGGTTGACCCGGTATCCCCCTGGCACCTTAAAAATTGTGATATTCTAGTTCGGAAAGGTATTATTGAAGCGATAGATCTTCAACTACCAGACGTAGAGAATGCCAGCATTGTGGAGATGACCGGTCTTTGCGTTTCTCCCGGATGGGTTGATCTTCTGTGCTATTGTGGTGAGCCTGGGTTTGAGGAACGTGAAACGCTGGATTCTCTTTCCCGGGCCGCTATAGCTGGTGGCTTTGTACACCTGCTGCTCATGCCTGACAACCAGCCCATGCCGGATAATGAGCCAGCTGTCAGGGCTCTTTGTGAGGCCAGCCAAACCCTACCTGTGTACGTACATGTGGCAGCTTGCCTCACACAAAATGCTGAAGGCCTTCAAATGAGCGAAATGTTGTCCCTGCGTGAGGCTGGTGCGGCGGCTTTCTCTGATGGGCTCCGCACGGTGCGCGATCCGGCCCGATTCACTTCCATGCTTGAATACGCTTCTCAAATAAATATACCCGTTATCCATCGGCCAGGCACTCCCGAACTGGAAGAAGGGTTGTGGGCCGCTGAGGGGCCTCAGGCCGTGGCTGCAGGTTTAAAAGGCGTCCCAGAGCATGCGGAAACTTTAGGCCTCTTCCGGGATGTCACCTTGGCCCGGTATACAGGCGCCCGACTTCACCTGCAGCCGCTCTCTGGAGCGCAATCCCTCCAGCTCTGGAAGAATCTCAAAGAGACCGCACCCCGAGTCACCCTGGGAACCACTGCACCTTACCTCTTTTTCCATGATCCCCGACCGGAGGCCTTTGATCCCTTGATGCTGCTCTGTCCGCCCTTGCGGGGACCCCAGCATGCCGAGGCCTTGCGCCAAGCCTGTAGCGAAGGGCTCATATATACTATTGCCAGCGGACACCAGCCGCTGAATGCTGAAATCAAGGATCATGAGCCTGACCTGGCCCGTCCCGGTATGGAAACTTTGGAAACAGCCTTCGCTATGGCCTACACCGCCTTGGCAGACAGGCTTCCCTTGGAAAAACTCATTTCCATGCTTACTTATAATCCTGCCCATGTGCTAGGCCTTAATATTCCTTCAGTAGCTCCCGGTCAGACGGCATCCCTCACACTTTTCAATCCCCTGGTGGAGTGGATCGTGCAAGCCGAAGATCTGTACTCCCGCTCCCGGAACACCCCTCTCATCGGAAGCCGACTTCGCGGGAAGCCCCTGGGTATCATCGCCAAAGGCCGCCTACATCTGAATAAAAAATTCTCATAAAATTATGTATACTGAGTCTCGTATTGTAGTGCGCGTAAATCTGGATTTTGAAAAAGTGCCTGAAACCATCACGTGGGAGGCGCCTGAAGCCGGTTTCCCGCAGGCCCGTAGGGCCGATGCTATGATGCTTTCCTTCTGGGATCCGAAGGAACGCAACACCCTACGATTGGATTTATGGACAAAGGACATGACCGTGGACGATATGAAACAGTTCGTCTACCAGGGGATTCTGCTACTCAGTGAAACCCTGGAGAATGCAACAGGCGAAAAGGAAATGGCCGCTCACATGCGCGCCTTTGCCCGCTGGTACGCCGAACAATACGGTTTTGCCTGAAGTGCCGTATTATGAGCCGACCTCCGTTGATTGATACCCACTGTCATCTGTATGATAAGGCTTTCGACCACGACCGTGAAGCCTGTATTCAAAGGGCTTGGGATGCAGGTGTTCAAAAAATTTTATTACCCAATATTGATTCATCGTCCGCTTCCTCTATGCTTGAATTGGCCCGCTCCCGGCCCACCGTGTTCCGATGGATGGCAGGCCTCCATCCCTGCTCTGTTCCCGATGAGCCCGACCAGTTGGAAAAGGAACTCCACCTAGTGGAAGAGATGCTTTCCAGTGGGGAGCCTATTGCCGTGGGTGAAATAGGTATTGACCTCTACTGGAGGAGCGACAATCTGGAATTACAAAAAGAAGTGTTTATCCGGCAATGTCACCTGGCCATCAGGTATGGACTTCCTGTATCCATTCACTCCCGCAACGCCATTGATGAAGTTCTTGACCTATTAACCCTTCCGGAGCTTGAAAGCCTGACTGGCGTGTTGCATTGTTTCACTGGAAACTTACAACAAGCTCAACGGGCCATTGAATTGAATTTTTACCTAGGTGTGGGAGGGGTATTGACCTATAAAAATTCTAATTTGAGAGAAATCCTTCCGCATTTACCCTTAGATCGCCTGGTGCTTGAGACAGATGCTCCGTACCTGCCTCCTGTACCTCATCGGGGCAGGCGTAATGAACCAGCTTACCTTACAATTGTGTTGGATTGGTTAAGCCGATTATACGGGGATACTCCAGAGAAATTATTAGAGCAGTTTTATTCCAATTCTATTAGGGTATTTCATCTAGATTAAAATAAAAAATATTAAACAATAGATGAGTTTTTGCATATATGTGGACAGTTAAATGAAAATCCTCATCATTGTTCCGTGTTTCAATGAGGAAGAGTCCATAGAAGAAGTAGTGGGCAATATTGAACGTTATATTAAAAACCAGGGAATTTCCATTGATTTTTTGATAATAAACGACTCTTCTACGGATTCCACGCAAAAGATAATTGATAAGTATGGATGGCATCACCTTCGTTTGGCAAACAATTTAGGTATCGGCGGAGCTGTACAGGCAGGGCTCATATATGCCCTGGAAAAGGATTATTCCTTTGTGGTGCAGATGGACGGCGATGGCCAGCATATACCTGAGGAAATTGAAAAGCTCATAAATGTCCATCAATCCTCAGGGGCTCACTTGGTTATAGGCTCCCGTTTCAGGGATTTAGTGTCACACCGTACTACCATTTGGCGCAGAATAGGAATAGCCTTCATTAGCTTTCTTTTGAGATTACTATTTGGCGCACGCGTGAAGGATTGTACCTCAGGGTTTCGCCTTTTTGACAGGAAGGCTATGGAATTAGCGGTTCTGTACTACCCAGATGAATACCCTGAACCGGGCTCCATCGCTTATTTTACACGCATGGGTTTGAAAATAAAAGAAGTAGGCGTACGTATGAATGAGCGGAGCGCCGGTACATCATCAATACGTGGCTTAAAGACAATATATTATATGGTAAAGGTATTTTTGAGTTTGCTATCTATAAAGCTGGCTTCTCCTACTGAAATATTAAAAAAATATAGGAGGATGGAAAAGATTGAATTCTTTGCGCTTATATTCAGTGGGCTGTTCTTGGCCTATGTGCTCTTATTGATAGTGCGCCAGCGCCTGCGCGAGGAATACGCCATCTTCTGGATATTGATAGCCTTGCTCATGGTGGCATTTACAGTATGGAGAGACGTATTTGTTTACCTGGCAGATTTATTTGGATTTATTGATAAGGCTCATATCATTTTTACTATAATGACGGCAGTGGTGTTTGTATATCTCATTCATTTTTCTGTTGTGAGCAGCCAGCTCCGACAGCAGAACAGGCGCCTCACCCAACGGGTTGCTATTTTGGAAAAAATACTTCGGGACCTCCAGGCGGAAAAAGGGCAACACCCCTGATTTTAGGACTGTGAAAGATCCGAAAAGCTGCAACCTGGGAACGAAGGGTTCCCTTTTATGTTTTTATCCTTACAGAGGGCTTTCTGGGTCATTGTGAAGGGCAGTTTTTTAAAATATTGGGTGGAAGTGAGAAGGAGGAGCTGAAAAGAAAGTAGACTCTAGATATAGGTTTTTCCGGAAGATAGAGGAGCACCAGCATTACGTTCAAGCAGTTAGCCTAAAATCCTTTTGCTATTTGACAGCTGTGAGCTATAGAACCGAATTTCGCAGCATGGAATTTCACCAGGTGCTGCAACCCGGCTTTCGACGCTCTGAGAATTTTTACCGCTCAGATCGTAGTCTGAGAGAATTATGGAAAAAAGTTTTTCCTGAGGAGATATGGATGCGCTTGGAACCCCTAGTGGATGGCATGGGTTCCACGGCGGCCTGCAGGATGGATGCCTTGGCCCGTGAAGCCGACCGCCATCCCCCGGAATTAGTGCCTCGTAATTGGTATGGAGAAGATATTCAGGAAATTCGCTACCATCCGGCTTACTGGCAGCTGATGGACCTGGCTGTTCAAAGTGGTATGTTTCGGCTCAAGTGGGCACCGCCCTTACGGCAACAGTTTGCCGGGTACCGGCATGCGGCCGGCTTCGCTTTAGGATTTCTGTATGCCATGGCGGAAAACGGCCTCTACTGCCCCTTGTGCATGACTGATGGAGCGGCCCTACTCATTGATAGATACGGTGACAGGGAGGATCAAGAAAGGCTTCTGCCTCGCATTTATACCGATGATCCGCGGCGGTTCATAACAGGGGCCATGTTTTTAACGGAAAAAGCTGGCGGCAGCGATGTGGGTGCCAACCGTTGCTCGGCCCGTCATGCCGAAGGCGTCTGGTATCGTCTGAACGGAGAAAAATGGTTTTGCAGCAATGCTTCGGCAGAGGTAGCCTTCGTATTGGCCAGGACGCAGGAGAATGTGCCGGGTACGCGGGGGCTGTCCCTTTTTCTGGTGGAACCCGAGGGTCCCGATGGTCTTCCCAATCCACGGCGTATAGTGCGCCTAAAGGATAAGCTCGGGGTACGCTCCATGGCCAGCGCTGAGATTGTGCTTACAGATACATGGGGGAAACGCTATGGCCATGAAGGAGAAGGCTTTAAGATTATGGCCGATATGATAAACCTGAGCCGGTTGTATAACGCCTTGACGGCTGTGGCTGATATGCGGCGGGCCTTGGCAGAAGCCTGGCAATTCATGAAGTTTCGTCACACCTTTGGCAGGCCTGTACTGGACCATGCCCTGGTACGCTGGAAATGGCTCCATCTCCTGCGTATTTATTACGGTGACCTGGCGCTTGTGTGGCGCACCATACAGGCCTATGATCGCTCCGAAGGCGGTGATGCCCAAGAGACTTTGCTAGTACGTCTCCTGACGCCTATGGCTAAAAAATGTACGGCCGAGAACGCGGTTTATCTGGTGCGGGAATGCATGGAGCTTGTG
>JANWWQ010000058.1 GCA_025055635.1 Flavobacteriales bacterium | reverse complement strand
TATACTTTTCTCTTATTTGTAATGATATATAGTTTTCAAAGAACCGAACAAAAATAAAATTTGAAAGCTACTCACAACTTCAATATTCATAACGTCGGATAGTAATACGTTTTCAAAGAACCGAACAAAAATAAAATTTGAAAGCTACTCACAATCCCCGAATATTCTCATTTTGTAATTGCAAGGTTTTCAAAGAACCGAACAAAAATAAAATTTGAAAGCTTACCATCAAAAAGCTAAAAATGAAGTTTAAAAACCTAAAAACAAAATTTCTTAATTGCACCTCATAATATTTCTTAAATGAAGCATTGATTAAAATAAATAAAATTGTCTAATAAACTCCTCGGGATCATAAAAAGATGGAATTTCTGCACTACGCAAGGCGAATATGAAAATTCCGGGTCGCACAGCGCCTGTGAGTCAATGATGTCACCTTTGTAGCTGCGAAATGGACGTTGTTTCAGGAAACTGATAAAGACATCATTGTTAAACATCTCTTTTGATACAAATTTGATCTCCATGCGTCCGATTTTATTGTCCTGGAGTGGGGGCAAGGATAGCGCACTGGCGCTGTGGCGACTCCTGCAGAGCGGTCAGTGGAAGCCGGTAGGTCTGCTGTGCACCTTTAGCACACCCTTTGACAGGGTGTTGATGCATGGGGTCAGGCGGCTGCTTCTCCTCCAACAGGCTCAAGCTACGGGTATCGATCTGGTGCCCATTTTTTTGCCGCCAGAACCTTCTAACGATGTGTACGAAACGGCCTGGGCTGAGGTAGTAGGGGATTGGTGCCGCCGTGGTGTGCGCCACGTGGCCTTCGGCGATGTGTTCCTTCAGGATATACGCGCTTACAGAGAAAAGCAACTGGCCAAGCTGGACATGGAACCGGTTTTTCCCGTGTGGACGGGGTGTCCTGAGCGTGAGGCAAGCTGGCAATTGCTGGAAGAATTCTGGTCAGTCGGCTTTCGTACGCGCATTGTTTGCGTAGAGCTTACTAAATTAGGAGAAGAATGGGCCGGACGGGAGCTAAGCCCTACACAAGCCCGCCGCCTTCCACCGGACGTAGATCCCTGTGGGGAGAACGGCGAATTTCACACTTTCGTGTTCGCCGGACCCTGCTTTAAAAATCCCATCCGTGTTCGCTTGGGCAAAAGATTCTTCGCCAAAGGATTTTGCTATAGAGACTTGCTACCGGCCTGAAAGGCAGGATGGCCGTGGTGTTTTTACCCGGTCCCTGAGGAAATAGCTATTCAACTTAAAATCACCTAGGGGAGTTATTAAGAAATGCACTAAGCTTTAGCTTCATTTTAACTTTTTATTCACGCTACTGCTAACCGCAAGACTTTCCCTGCATAGACTTCATATTACCAAATTAAGGAAACGAGTTAATTATTAGACAAAAAAGCCCGCTTCATTCATTTGAGATAAAAGGAACGGCTTCCCACAAAAAAACTTCTAAATTGGAAAAATCAGGAAGTTACTGAAAAGAGGAGCGGGCCCAAGCCGCCAGGGCTTTAATATCTTGAGGTGAGGTCCGGCAGCACCCCCCTATCAGCCGGGCCCCAGCATGGAACCAATCGGGCGCATAAGTGGCCAGGCAAGCGCTTTCTGAGCGGCCAATCCAGGATTGTCGGAGGGGGTCGTATGTTTCGCCCGAATTGGGATACACCACGATGGGCTTGTCCGTCACACTTCGTATGTGGCCGATGAGCTCCTGGATGAAGCGGGGCGCCGTGCAATTGACACCCACCGCCACCACCTGAGGGTGGCTTGCCACTGCGGCCACTGCTTGCGCAATGGGCTCACCCTGCGCCGTGTGGCCGCCATCCCGGGCGCTGAAACTCATGTAGGCCACAGCACCTGGAAACTCTTCTAAAAGTTCGGTTAAGGTACAAGCTTCCTCCAGGCACGGAATGGTCTCGCAGGCCAATAAATCGGGAGCGGCAGCCAAGAGGGCGGCCATCCGAGGCCTATGGAACTCCTTGAGAGCCTTTGCGGAAAGTCCGTAATTCCCGCGGTATTCAGAGCCATCATGAAGGAAAGCGCCGTAGGGTCCAATGGATGCTGCCACCAAAGGCCGCATGCGCCCGCTGGCGAGGCCTTGAAGACTCCAGAAACGGTCCCGGGCTTCCCGCGCCAAGGTTACGGATCGCTGAATTAGCTCCACGGCCTCCCTTTCGCTTAAGCCCCTCCTCATAAAGCCCGGAATAGTGGCCTGGTAACTAGCCGTTATGGCTACATCGGCTCCGGCTTCAAAATATTCATAGTGGATGGCTTGGATCAGTTCGGGCTGTTCCAATAAAATTTTAGCTGACCACAGAGGGTCGGCTATGTGGCATCCGCGCCGTTCCAGTTCGGTAGCCAAAGCTCCGTCTAATATGAGCACGGGTCTTTGGCTTAAAGCAGCTGAGAGCGGATCCATGCATCTCAAACGATTAGAAAAAAATAAACTGGAAAGGGGCTTTTAAAATATAGCGGCGTGCATCTGGCCATTTTCCGTAATCCAGGCCCGAAACATTCCTGCGCAGTTAAAGGTGAGTACCGGGTCTCCGGAGGGTCCAACGGCTATAAGCCCTCCTTCTCCACCGTCTAGGCAGAGGGGTCCATGAATGGCGTTCCAGGCGGCCTGCGCTAAGGACCGGCCAGCCCATCTTATTTGGGCGGCCACCTCGTGGGCCACGCAGTAGCGGATGAAGAATTCCCCATGCCCCGTACAGGAAATCGCACAGAGGGCGTCGTCGGCAAACGTGCCAGCACCAAAGATAGGGGTATCCCCTACCCTACCGTATTTCTTGTTGGTCATGCCGCCCGTGGAAGTGGCCGCTGCAAGATGTCCAAACCTATCGCGGGCCACGGCCCCTACTGTGCCCCATTTTTTTTCTCCATGGTCCAGCCAAATTTCCTGCTGAGATCGAGCCTCTTGCCATTGCCGATAGCGGTACTCGTCGTAAAACCATTCTTCTGGCATGAGTTCCACACCCGATTCCTCCGCAAATTTTTGGGCACCTGTACCGGCCAGCAACACATGCGGCGTACGTAGGGCTACTAGACGGGCCAATTCAATGGGATGGCGTACATTGCGAACCCCAGCTACGGCTCCCGTAAGCCGACCCTTGCCGCTGGCGAAGCAAGCATCCATTTCATGAATTCCCTCGTGGTTAAACACTGACCCGCGGCCGGCATTGAAAAGGGGACAATCTTCTAGACTCTTGACGGCCTCCACCACGGCATCGTCGGCGCTACCACCTCGCTGCAGTACATCCCATCCAATCCGCAGTGCCTCTTGTAATGCCTGCAGATAGAGCACTTCCCTCTCTGGCGTAAGGAGCGTACGATCGGGGGTGCCAGCCCCGCCATGGATGGCAATCACGGGATTAGCCTTCATAGAGGGGATCCGACAAAATAGTATTCTCTCCTGCAATGAAAATGATCCGAAAATTGGGAAATGGTGAGGGGCTTATCTCCCTTCAAAAATCCTGGCAAGGTGTAAAGGTGGTAACCACGTTCCTCCAACCACCGAGCCAAATCTTCAGGTTGGGTGCCATACCGCTCAGAAGCACCCAAACCACATTCAAAGAGGAGCAAAGGCCGGCAACGCAAAAGAGTTTCTGATGCTCCCTGCAACACGGGCCATTCGGCGCCCTCCACATCAATCTTGACCAGGGCGGGACAATAACCGGCAGGCAGGAGGCCATCCAGCGTTTGAACGGACACGTTGAGAGTTTGGTGAGCCTTGACTCTTCGGGGATATTCCCGAGGTTTCAAACCGCTGTAGGCGGGGGCTTCAGGCACAAAGCAAAAGGCACTGTGACCCGGCCTTTCGGCCAGAGCACATTCGTACACCCGAACAGGACGGAGACGATACTTTTCTCGCAGCCTTTCAGCCAGGAATGGCAAGGGTTCCACGGCAATGTGGTTACCCTGAGGGGCCAGGGTCAATACTTCATCCAGGAATTCGCCTCGGTGGGCGCCTACGTCCACCACACAGGAATCGCTCTGTAATACACGCCGCAGAATTAATGAGGTGTAGTAGTCATACCGTTGGTTGCGGGTCAGGAAGATCCCGGCCCGTGAAAAGACCTTTTTTAGGATGGGCTTGAAGCGGGGGACGAATTCCATTCGGCCAACATCTTCTGAAGTTCCAACATGTGGTCTCGGAGTTCGGCCGCCTCCACGAAGTGCAGCTCCCGCGCTGCCTTCTCCATGGCAGCTTTGGTGCGTCGGATGGCTTCTTCAATCTCTTCTTTAGTCCTGTAAGGAGACGCCTCCTCCGAGGCCAGCGCTACCTCGTCAGGCTGCAGATAGAGGTAGCGCCGGTCCTCTCGGGGAGGGCCAGCAGCCACGGTCTTCTGCAGAATTTCTTCGCGCGTGAGTCGGGCCTGACGCGGCACAATATTGTGGGCTATGTTATACCGGATCTGCTTTTCACGCCGACGCTCTGTTTCGCGGATGGCTTTTTCCATACTTTCTGTAATGGTATCGGCGTACATGATCACCATACCATTGACATTGCGGGCTGCCCGGCCAATGGTTTGTATGAGGGAGCGCTGATTGCGCAGAAAGCCTTCTTTGTCAGCATCCAGAATGGCCACTAGGCTCACTTCCGGAAGGTCCAGGCCTTCGCGCAAGAGATTGACACCTACTAGCACATCAAACAATCCCAGCCGCAGGTCGCGGATAATTTCCACGCGTTCCAGCGTTTCTACCTCCGAATGGATGTAGCGAACACGCACCCCGTTGCGAGACAGAAAGCGCGTAAGCTCTTCGGCCATGCGCTTTGTCAAGGTGGTCACCAGCACGCGCTCATCCCGGGCCGCACGCCTATGTATTTCCTCCAGTAAGTCATCAATCTGGCCGGCCGTAGGACGCACCTCAATGATGGGATCAACGATGCCTGTAGGCCGGATCACCTGTTCAGCAACGACTCCCTCGCACATTTGTAATTCATAATCGCCCGGGGTGGCGCTCACAAAAATTACCTGATTGATGAGTGCTTCAAACTCTTCAAAACGCAAGGGCCTGTTGTCCAGAGCTGCCGGTAATCGAAAACCATATTCTACCAAGTTGGTTTTCCGCAGTCGGTCGCCATTGTACATGGCTCGCACCTGAGGAATAGTCACGTGGCTTTCGTCAATGATCATTAGGTAGTCGTCCGGAAAATAATCCAGCAGGCAGAAAGGGCGGGTACCAGGCTTTCGGCCATCAAAATAGCGGGAGTAATTTTCGATACCGCTGCAATATCCCAATTCACGTATCATTTCCAGGTCATACTCCACGCGCTGTTGGAGGCGCTTGGCTTCCAGAAAGCGCCCCTGGCTGTTAAAAAATTCCACCTGCGCCGCCAAGTCCTCCCGAATCTCATATTCGGCCTGGCGAAGCCTTTGGCGGGTGGTGACAAATATGTTGGCAGGATTGATCCGGAACGATTCCACAGGCTCCACCACCCGTCCGGTATCAGGGTCAATCATCTCCAGGCTTTCTATTTCATCGCCAAAAAAGGTGACGCGCAAAGCATTGTCGGCGTAGGCCAGAAAAATGTCCACTATGTCGCCCCGAACGCGAAAAGTGCCCCGTTTGAAATCTGTTTCAGTGCGGTAGTACATGCCATCCACCAGCCTATGAAGCAGGTAATCGCGGGCCATGCGCATTCCGGCTCTCAATTCAATGATGTGTTCATAGAAATCAGCCGGATTGCCCATGCCGTAGATACAAGAAACGGAAGAGACCACCAGGACATCCCGCCGGCCAGAAAGCAACGCAGAAGTGGTGCTCAGGCGCAATTTTTCAATTTCATCGTTAATGGACAAATCTTTTTCAATGTATGTGTCGGTACTAGGGATGTAGGCTTCTGGCTGGTAGTAGTCGTAATAAGATACGAAATACTCCACGGCATTGTGGGGAAAGAAGGAACGGAACTCCCCATACAACTGGGCTGCAAGAGTTTTGTTGTGGCTGAGCACCAGGGTGGGTTTCTGAACACGTTCCACTACGTTGGCTATGGTAAAAGTTTTCCCCGTACCAGTGGCGCCCAGCAATGTCTGGTAGCGTTCGCCACGAAGAATGCCGTTCACCAGTTGTTCAATAGCCGTGGGCTGGTCTCCTGTAGGCCTGTAAGGGGCCACAAGACGAAACTTCATGGTTAGTTTTTGCTCAAGAAGGCATGGCAGGAATCTGGCCTTCTTCACCCCGGGGGGCCGATTCCGGTGTTGTCACAGGGGATGGTGAGGATTGCGAAATTTCGGCTTTCGCATGTGCAGGGGTTTCGCCGTTTTCAGCAACAGCACCATGGTGCACTGTTGTTTCAAAAGGCCTTGGCCCGAAGATTTCTTCCATATCTTCCCTGTAAATCACTTCCTTCTCAATGAGCCGATCGGCCAGTTTGATCAACTTTTCCTTATTTTCTTGCAGGATTTTTATGGCGCGCTGATAGGCCGATTCTACTATCTTTTTCACCTCTTCATCAATGATTTCGGCAGTTTTTTCGGAATAGGGTTTGGTAAGAGCAAACTCCGCCTGGCCTGTGGAATCATAAAAACTCAGGTTCCCCACCCTTTCATTGAGCCCAAATACGGTGACCATGGCATAGGCTTGTTTAGTGACCCGTTCCAGGTCGCTCAGGGCCCCCGTGGACACTTTTCCGAAAATAATCTGCTCGGCGGCCCGCCCACCCATAGTAGCTGTCAGCTCATCCATGATTTGGTCAGTGGTGGTGATCTGCCGCTCTTCCGGAAGGTACCAGGCCGCACCTAAGGATTGGCCTCTCGGCACAATAGTCACCTTCACCAGAGGACTGGCGTAGCGAAGCAGCCAGCTCACCGCTGCATGCCCGGCCTCATGGAAGGCAATCACGCGCTTCTCTTCAGGACTGATAATCTTATTTTTCTTTTCCAGACCACCAATGACGCGGTCTATGGCGTCGTTAAAGTCATCCCTTTGAATTTCGGATTTTCCTTTGCGGGCGGCAATAAGGGCGGCCTCATTACATACGTTGGCAATATCCGCCCCGCTAAAGCCCGGGGTCTGCCGCGCCAGCAGGTCCAAGTCAATGTTTTTGGCCAGCTTGAGGCCTTTTGTGTGAACTTTAAAAATTTCCTTACGACCGTTCAAATCAGGAAGATCAATGGCTATTTGCCTGTCAAAACGCCCCGGCCGAATAAGTGCTTTGTCAAGAATATCCACACGGTTGGTGGCGGCCAAGATGATCACCCCGCTGTTGCTCTCAAAACCATCCATTTCTGTGAGCAGTTGGTTCAGGGTGTTTTCCCGTTCGTCGTTGGCGCCATGGATTACGGATCGCCCGCGAGCCCTTCCAATGGCGTCTATCTCGTCAATAAAGACAATACAGGGAGCCTTTTCTTTGGCTTGCTTAAAGAGGTCGCGCACGCGCGAAGCCCCGACACCCACAAACATTTCCACAAAATCGGAGCCTGATAAAGAGAAGAAGGGCACACCCGCTTCGCCGGCTATGGCTTTGGCCAGCAATGTCTTACCTGTTCCTGGCGGGCCTATCAGCAAGGCACCTTTAGGAATTTTACCCCCCAAGGCCGTGTACTTTTTGGGATTCTTTAAAAATTCTACAATTTCCATCAGCTCCACCTTGGCTTCGTCCAGGCCTGCCACATCGGCAAACGTCACATTCACATGGGAATCTTTATCAAATAGCTTAGCCCTGGATTTACCGATATTAAAAATCTGGGCGCCGGGCCCCCCTGCCCCCATCCGGCGCATGATGATGACCCACACCACCACCATCAGACCAATAGGAATCAACCAGCCCAGCAAGCCCTCCCAAATATTTTTCCGGACCACGTAATTGATTTGGACCCTATCTTCTTCAGGTAAATGCGCCTGAGCCGCCATCACTTTTTCTTCAAACTTTTCAGCAGGCCCAGTGTCAATGCGAAAATGAGGCCCAGAGACGCCGGAGCCGAATGTTCGCCTTGTGAGGGCCTGATATTCTTCTTTCTGAAGTGCTTCAGGACGCAGCGTTACCAATGCATAGCTTTCGTTTACGACTTCCAAATACCCCACGTCACCCGCAGAAAGGGCTTTTAATAAATCTTTCATAGAAATGTCGCGGGGGCCACCCCTGAAGCTGAAAAACTGAAGGGCAATAAAAACCGCGAAAATCAGAAAATAAATCCAGTATAAATTGAAAGCAAGGCGCGGACCTTTTCTTTTCCCAGGAGTTTTGTTTTCGCCTTCCATGGACTGATTATTGCTTACTTACTAAAACAAATTCTGAAAAGTTCAGAAAAGTTTAGAGTACCGGTTCTCCCACACGTCTGGATGGGGCATCGGCCCACAGGTATTCCAACCCATAAAATTCCCTTTTGTCTGGAAGGAATATGTGCACAGCCACCGTGTCGTAATCCATAAGTACCCACTCACTATTGGCCAGTCCCTCCACATGGTGGGGTCGGTAAGAGAGCGCTTTTCGGGTTTCCTCAAAAACATTTTCTGCCAGCGCTTGCACCTGCGTGGTACTGTCGCCGGTGCAAATCACAAAATAATCCCATACAGAAGAAGGTATGGATCCCGTATGCATTACCACAATATCTTTACCCTTCTTATCCTCCAAGCTACGCACTATGGCGGACAACAGAGGATGCGACTCAAAATTCAGTACCACTTGCAATTTCGTTTACAAAATTAGAATAACTTATTTTGCCAAACTGGATTTTGCAAATAACGTACAGTTTTTGTGCGCATCGTTAAGCATTTAATTCTAGATGTAACAGGGTCCACCAACGATGCGGTGCGCTCTATCCTGGATAGCATTGCGCAAGGTCAGGCATTAGCCTTGATGGCCTATGACCAGGTGTCAGGACGGGGACAAAAAGGCAGGAGTTGGTATTCAACACCTCATCAAAGCCTGCTGATGAGCCTTGGAATTAGGGATCTAAAAATAGAAAAGGCAGGTTTGTTTGCCCTTCACGCCTATCTGGCGGCTAAGGTCGCCGAATTTTGGCGCACTGCCCTGAATGCCCCGGTGGCATTAAAATGGCCCAATGACTTGTACTGGAAGGGTCTGAAGTTGGGGGGTATGCTCATGGAAGCCTCCTCACGCCCCCCCCACCAGACTGATGTGGTATGGGGACTGGGAGTCAACCTCAATCAGGAATCGTTTCCATCCTTTCTGCCTCATGCTGTATCGGCTTTTCAAATTTCCGGGAAGAGCTGGCACGTGGAAACGGTGTTTTTCCACATATGCCAGGTTTTGGAAGAAGCCTTAGGGAAATGGGCAAGCCTCTCGGAAGAAGAAGCACTAAACGTCTACTTGGAAAAATTAGATGGAATCTCCAAAGTTTTTGAATACAGGCACCTTCGCTCGGGCCACACCTTCATAGCCCGATTATCCGAAATACTGCCGGACGGTAGAGCAATTTTTATTCTGGAGGATGGTTCCCGGGCCGGTCCCTTCCGCCATGACGAACTGGAAAGGCTCCTCAGCCCTTGTAATTTTCAAATTTCTTCTGGAGAGATTTAGTTAGATAACTGAAAAAATTCCCGATGGGTTTTTCAATCATCATGCGCAGCATGGGATTCACATCGGCTTCAAAAGTCATATAACATTCGCTTTGACCATTGCCCACCGAAGTGACGTGAATAATCAGCTGATAGGGAAACATCACAGGACCGTAAGAATCCATGGTGATACGCCCTGGACTTAGGTCTCTCAGCTTTAATCCAATGGTGCCCATACCGGGAATTTTGAAGGTGCATTGATCGCTGGTACTCTCCCAGTTAGTCACGCTAGGAGGCATAAGTTCCTTGAAGTTGTTTAAGTCTTTTAGAAAGTTTTCCACGAGGGCAGCCTCGGCAGCTACCAGCGCTTTTTCGGAGTCCACCGAAAAGTTGGCCATATGAATTATTGATTTTTAACTCTGCAAAGGAAAACAAATATCAATTTGAAAATTTAGTTTATAAAACAGAATTATGAATTTGGTTCATAAAACACGATACTCAGAGAAAATGTTTAACAAAGCCATGCACAATTCAGCAAAGGTTGAGTAGCCCAGCCACACGGAACCGTACGGGCTGTAGCGGATGGCCTGATGGGGCACTTCACCCTCTGGGTCCATCCAACCGAGTGCCAGGGAATTTACGAGGGCAAGGTCCTTTTTCCGGGTAGCATCTAGCCCAAACTTGGGAGTCGGAAAAAAATCTTTCTGTTTCCAAGCCCTTCAGGGCCTCACTGTTTAGCCAACGCGCACTTCTTGGATCACCAGATTGTAGCGGAAAAAACGTTCCACAGGTTTCCGGAGGTCAGGTTCCATGATCACGTAAGCCAGGTAATAGGCCGAGTCAGGCGGATCGGATAATACGCGGAGTGCCAACTTTTTTAGGTCCGTGAACAAATCGGTAAGAGAAGCTTCCGCAAAGTAGGCAGCATTTTCGGCATCCACGGATTCCCCAGAGGCCATTAATAAAAGGTAGTTCTACCCCTGTACCTATTGATGTGACCACGATAGTACCAGGGTCCACCCCATGGGCCAGGACCTCAATCACAACCGTAAAAACGAATTGTTAAAACTAGCCATTACTCCGTCCCATGCCAGACGAAACCCAAGAATGTTTTTTGGGGAAAAACATTACTGCGGACTAATCACAAAGGGGCGCTGGAGCTTGGCTACTACCGCATATAGCTTTTTAAAGGGTGGTATGGACGGGGTTAGAAATTCTATTCGTGGTTTTCCTGAAATATGCCGGAGCATGGCTCTCCGAGCGCAGATTAGCAAAACCAAACACTAAACGGTTACAGTAGTAATCAATCCCTAGTCTCTGAATCTTAAGGCGTATAATCCACGAAGATCGCGAATTCTCTTAAATTCCGAACTTTGTCTGACCTAAGGACCTTTAGTTTTCGCTCCAGTTATGGTGCGGAACCATCCCGATCGTGCCCGCCAGGGCATGAAATTCGGTTCCTCCCAGCTACCAAAGGGACAGAATATCCTACTAAGGAACTTCTCGTTTGAAAAAACTCTGCCATCTGGGGCAATGTTTAATTGCGTAAAAGGCCTGCTAACCCATGAATTACTCTCAAGTACCGAGCACCCCAGTCCTCGGTGCGTAGGATTTGCTGTCCGTGGGTGTCATGTCCACCTAAATTCCCCCCACACACACGGGCCTGGCTGAGAGACCATGTTCCCCCTTCCTCAAGTGATGAAATACGAAGTGGTTTCCCTTTCGCTTCGTTTCTTTTTTATGCAAAATGTAAATCCTTTCGTATATCTTATCTGCAGTCTTTTCCTTAAAACAAAAATTTAATAGTATTTGACCGATTTCGGATCTTAAAAATTCTTTTAAGGAACAACAGTTGTTTCCAGACGGAGGGCAAAATTTTTAATATTAAAGACACTTTAATTTCTTGCACTCCTTGACATAAATTGCGGCCCGGAACACCCTATGGATGCCTACATTTTTGATGCGGTGCGCACCCCACGTGGCCGAGGGAAAAAAGACGGCAGCCTGCATACAGTGCAGGCTCCCGAACTGGCTGCCACAGTGCTGCGCGCCCTCCGGGAGCGTAACCCCATTGGCACGGATGGCCCCGAAGATGTGATCTTGGGCTGCGTGACCCAAGCCTGGGAACAAAGTGGGGATATTGCTAAATCTGCCTTAATGTTGGCCGGCTACGACGACACGGTGAGCGGGGTCACGCTCAACCGCTTCTGCGGCTCCGGGCTGGAGGCGGTGAATCAGGCAGCCGCCATGGTAATGAGCGGCCAGTATGACCTGGCCATTGCAGGCGGCGTGGAAAGCATGAGCCGCGTGCAGATGGGCATGGACGGCCCCTTCCTACTGGTGAATCCCTACATGGTGGCGCATTTTCACATTGTGCCTCAGGGTATCTCGGCCGATTTGATCGCCACCAAATATGGCTATAGCCGGGAACAGCTGGACAGTTTTGCGGTGGAGAGCCACCGCCGGGCGGCCCGCGCTTGGGAGGAAGGCCGCTTTGCCCGTAGTGTGATACCCGTACGGGACCTGAACGGGCATGTGCTGCTGGACCGTGACGAAACCATCCGGCCCGATACCAGCCTGGAAAAAATGGCGGCTTTGAACCCATCCTTTGAAATGTATGGCGAGATGGGCGGCTTTGACGCCGTAGCCATCCAGCGCTACCCGGAAGTGGAACGCCTGGAATACCGGCACCATCCGGGCAACTCCTCCGGTATTGT
>JANWWQ010000057.1 GCA_025055635.1 Flavobacteriales bacterium | reverse complement strand
TCTATAAAGTGGACCACTTCCTCCCATGGCACGGGATCCAACTTCTGAAGGCCTAAAACGGCAGGGCGCTTCACAGTGCATGCATCGAAATCCACCCTGTGGCGGTTAGCGCGAGCCTCTAGTAGCGTCAGGTAGTTTTTTGTTTGGGACGCACCCGCGTGCTTTTTCCGCAGTTCCTCATACTCCTTGCTTATTTGGGCAACAAATTCTTCAGCCTTGGGGGAAAGTAAACTTTCAACCACTGGCACACAGCGAGAGGCATCCAGCACATGGACCACAGGCGCACCTTTATAGCAAGGAGCAATTTTCACAGCGGTATGTAGCCGGGAAGTGGTGGCACCACCGATGAGCAGGGGTATTTTCATTCCTCTTTTTTCCATTTCTGTAGCCACGTGCACCATCTCATCCAGAGAAGGAGTTATGAGACCGCTGAGGCCTATGATATCCACTTTCTTTTCGGTGGCTGTATCTAAAATGGTGTCTGCTGGGACCATCACTCCCAGGTCAACCACCTCATAATTGTTGCAGGCCAACACGACACCCACAATATTTTTCCCAATATCGTGGACATCGCCTTTAACTGTAGCTAGTAGAATTCGGCCATTTTTTTTGAGGTTATGTCCTTTATCCGCCTGAGCCTCCATAAAAGGTTGTAGGTAAGCAACAGCCCTTTTCATCACGCGTGCACTCTTTACCACTTGAGGCAAAAACATTTTTCCGGCTCCGAAGAGGTCGCCCACGATGTTCATTCCATCCATCAGGGGGCCTTCGATCACTTTGAGCGGCTCACCCAGCTTTTGGCGAGCCTCTTCTGTATCCTGCTCTATGTATTGGTCGATACCATGGACAAGAGCGTGTTTTAATCTCTCTTCCACGGCCCACTGCCGCCAGGAGTCATTCTGTCGCCGGGTTTCTTTTCTTTCCTTTACGGTTTCAGCAAAAGCCACCAGACGTTCGGTAGCATCGGGTCTCCGGTTTAGGATCACATCCTCCACCAATTCCAACAAATCGTGTGGAATATCATCGTAAATAGTGATTTGGCCGGGATTTACAATTCCCATGTCCATACCGTGGCGGATGCCGTGGTACAGGAACACAGAGTGCATGGCTTCGCGCACCGTATCGTTGCCCCTGAAGGCAAAGGAGACATTGCTCACCCCTCCGCTCACCCAGGATCCGGGCAGGTTTTCCTTGATCCACTGAGTGGCTAGAAAATAATCCACCGCATAATTGTTATGAAGCTCAATACCTGTGGCTACGGGGAAAATATTCGGATCAAAAATGATTTCTTGCGGCGGGATTCCGGCTTTTTCAGTCAGAAGGCGATAAGCCCGGGCACATATTTCTATACGCCTAGGGAGCGTATCAGCCTGCCCCTGTTCATCAAAGGCCATTACCACCATGGCCGCTCCCATGTTGCGTATGAAGCGGGCTTGGCGCAGGAATTCTTCTTCGCCCACCTTGAGCGAAATGGAATTGACAATGCCCTTTCCTTGTAAGCATTTAAGACCAGCCACAATCACTTCCCACCGGGAAGAATCGATCATAATCGGGATTCGGGCTATGTCGGGCTCGGAGGCTATGAGATTCAGGAAGCGTACCATGCAGGCTACCGAATCCAACATGGCTTCGTCCATGTTAATGTCTAGAATTTGTGCGCCGTTTTGGACCTGCTCCCGTGCAATTTCTACGGCTTCCTCAAACCGCCCTTCCCGGATGAGCTTTAAAAACCTACGAGAACCTGTAACATTGCATCGTTCGCCAATATTCACGAAATTTACGCCAGGACCAATCCGCATAGGTTCCAGCCCGCTGAGCCACAGATATTCCCTAGAGATCATAGGATTGGTGCAAAGGTACAAGGGTCCTTACCCTTTGTTCCGGCTATGGATATTTAAGCTGGTCGCTCCTTTGATCTTTTCCCCAAGACTTTGTGTCATATTTTAGTTGTTCCAATGGAATCAGGGTTTTCTCCCGAAAACATTATTAAATCTCTGCCTGAACACCCTGGTGTTTACAAGTTTTTGGACGAAGAAGGCCAGGTCATATATGTGGGAAAAGCCCGCAACTTAAAAGCCCGCGTAAGCACATACTTTGCCTCCCAAACCAAGGCCTCTGGCCGCATCCGGCTGTTGGTGCGAAAAATCCGTAAGGTGGAGTTCATAATCACATCCACAGAGAGTGACGCTCTCCTTTTAGAAAACAACCTGATAAAGACACTCCAACCTCGTTACAACATCAATCTCAAGGACGACAAAAGCTACCCTTACATTGTGTTGAGACGGGAGCCTTTCCCACGGCTTTATCCTACTCGGCGGTACGATCCCGAAATAGGAGAATTCTTCGGCCCATACACCTCGGTAGGCACCATGCGGGCCACCCTGGATTTGGTGAAAAACCTTTACAAGCTACGCACCTGTAATCTGAACCTAACAGAAGAAAACATTCGTAAGGGAAAATTCAAAGTGTGTCTTGAATACCATATTGGAAATTGCGCAGCTCCTTGCGTGGGCAAACAGAGTGCAGAAGAATATGATGAAAACATCCGTCAAATCCGACATATTCTCCGGGGCCGCCTGAGAACACTTCGGGAAAACCTTCGCCGCTTGATGCAGGAAAGCGCTGCGCGTCTGGCCTTTGAAGAAGCGCAACAGTACAAGGAAATGCTGGAAAAATTAGACCGCTTCCGCAGTGCCAGCGCAGTGGTTTCCCAGGAATTGGATGATGTGGATATTTTTTATCTGGATTGTGAAGATGAGTCTATGGTATTAGCCTACCTAGGGCTTGTGGAAGGCAATGTGGTACATGGCTTTGCCAGCGAGGTGACCTGCTCGGCGGGCGAATCGCCTCCCGAAGCCCTGGCTACCCTCATTATGCAAACACGCCAACGGGTGCAGAGCCAAGCCCCTCTCTTACTGTGTAATATCAAGCCTGATTTTGAGCTCCCCGGAATTCGTGTGGAAGTGCCCTCTTCCGGTGAAAAAAAACGTCTTTTAGACCTTGCGGCGCGCAACGCCCTAGCGCATCGTATCACACGCTTGCGGCAACTGTCTTTCACAGACCCAGAACAACACGCCCAACGGCTGCTGGCGACCCTGCAGAGGGACCTGCGGCTACCAGTGCTTCCCCGGCGTATTGAATGCTACGACACCTCTCATTTTCAAGGAGCCCATACAGTGACCGCGATGGCCTGCTTCCTGGATGGCAAACCCGCCCGCCAGGAATATCGCGTGTACCACGTAAAGACAGTTCAAGGCCCCGACGACTACGCGGCCCTGCGGGAAACCCTTCACCGCCGACTCCAGCGGCTCACAGAAGAGGGACACAGCATGCCTGACCTGATGGTGATTGACGGCGGCAAGGGCCAGCTTAACGTGGCTCTGGAGGTATTGACCGAACACGGCTTACAAGATCGGATATCCCTCATCAGCATCGCCAAGCGCCTAGAAGAGATTTATTACCCCGGCGATGAAGTACCGCTATATCTAGATAAAAAATCCGAAACGCTCCGGCTTATCCAACACTTGCGGGACGAAGCCCATCGTTTTGGTTTGCGCCATTACCGCCAACGCCACAAAAAAAGTTTGATTCGCAGCCGTTTGGACGACATTCCAGGCATAGGCACCATCACAGTGGAAAAACTACTCAACCATTTCAAAAGCCTTGAACGTCTGCGCCAGGCTCCAGCTGACGAAGTGGCGGCTATTGTAGGACCGGCCAAAGCCCGTCTGATTCTGGAACACCTGGCATCCCAGGACGAACCATCCCAGTCCCTAAAATAAACTCATCTAAGAGTGACCTCCATTGGGTTCATCAATAGAAAAGCCTTGATAGGCTTTTAATATATCCCTCCATACCGTCGGTCCCATCCCCCCGTCCAGACTTTGGGTTGGAAGCCTCTTACCTTACATTTGCCGACTATGGAATTTCTGGTCCTGTGCCTTTTGACTTTGGTGCCCTTCCACGTGGGTCTGTGGAAGTTATTTCAAAAGGCTGGTCGCAAGGGTTGGGAATCAGTGATACCCTTGTACGATTTGTATGTGATTCAGAAACTCACAGGCAAACCTCCGTACTGGATTTTGGCCTGCATCTTTCCGGGCATCAATCTTGTGGTGCTTTACATCATAGTAAAAAATCTTTACGGAGTCTTCGGGAAGAACAGCTGGTTAGATAAAACCCTCGGTGTAATTTTATTTTTTGTTTTTACCCCCCTGTGGGGCTTTGATCCCCGCGTACGGTTTATTCCTCCCCACGAACGGCCGGTACGTCCGCGCTCCAAATTGCGCGAGTGGATTGACTCAGCGGTTTATGCCGTGGTTGCTGTCACCATCTTGAAGGCCTATGTACTAGAAGCATACAAAATACCCACTTCCTCCATGGAAGAGACCATGCTGATAGGAGATTTTCTGTTTGTGAATAAAATGTCCTATGGAGTACGCATCCCCATGACGCCCCTTACTATTCCCTTCACCCATTCCATGATTCGCTTTCCCATACGCTCGTTTCTTGAGTGGCCCCGTATTCCCTATATTCGTATTCCTGGCCAGATAAGCGTAAAAAGAGGGGACATATTCGTGTTCAACTTTCCTGAAGGCGACACCATTCTTCTGGATCCTTTCCTCTATGCCCACAGCTACTACGATCAAGCCCGTAAAATAGCCCAGCAGTACAGGAACAACGATATTGATGCCGGGCTGGAGCCTCGGCCTGACGAAGTATATAAATCCTTAGGATTTGAGGAAATCCGGCGTCGTTACAAGTTAGATAACAGGCCTGTAGACAAAAGGGAAAATTACATAAAGCGTTGTGTGGCCGTTCCTGGCGACGTGCTTGAAATACGACAGGGTGTCTTGTACGTGAATGGGGAAAAAGTTTCCCAACCTGAAGGAGTGGAACAAACCTACAGGGTGAAAACCACGGGAGTTGTGGACAGACGACTGTGGCGTAAGTGGGGAATAACTCGTGAAGATCTGGAAGAGAAAAACCCGCACGGAGTAAATTATAGCAGTTTCATCGTAAACCTCACGCAAGCTCAAAAAGAAAAAATCCGCCAACTGCCGGGTGTGCTCTCCGTAGAGCCCGAAATCAACCCCCCTATGCCTTTGGTAATATTCCCCCACAGCAGTCGGTATAATTGGAGCCTGGACAATTTTGGTCCGCTGCGCATCCCAAAGAAAGGAGAAACCGTCCGACTAACGCTGGACAGCCTGTGTTTCTGGGAGCGTATTATTCGCCATTATGAAGGCCACCAATTAGAAGTGAAGGACGGAAAAATATTCCTTGACGGTGTACAATCCGAATCCTATACTTTCAAAATGAACTATTACTGGGCCATGGGCGACAACCGGCATGGTTCTCTGGATTCCCGATTTTGGGGATTCGTACCCGAGGATCATGTGGTAGGAAAAGCGGCCTTTGTGTTTTTTTCTATTGGCGAGGGAGGCTTGCGTGGAATTCGTTGGCGGCGCATGTTCACCTTCTTTTGATGGCGCGTTCGCCTCGACAGATTCCCCCAGGTACCCTTCCCATAGCAGGGCCGCTGGCTTTTTATGCCACCTGGTTTCACAATCCGCAAAAACCCATAAAACTTTCCACCTATTGGGTGCATCACGCTCACATCGCTACCTCGCAGGGCGTCATGGTGCTGGCAGTTCCTCTGTCACAAAAAAAGAAAAGTGTGGCCTTACTCCCCAGCGACGATAAATGGATGGCTTTTTGGCTAAAGTCCCTGCGCTCGGCTTACGGCAAAGCCCCCTTCTTTGAGCACCTTTTTCCGGAAATGGAAGAGATTTTTGCGCGGTGCCAGGCAAAGCCTTTAACAGAAATCAATGCGGCTTTGCACGAGCTCATGAAACGTTGGCTTCTGTTTTCCGATTTGCCCTCTCCCCTGTGTGAATGGGACACCCGACGCCACCGCAGATTGCCCCATATAATTTGCCATCCCTATTTGCGCGTTCATCCCTTGGATCCATCTCACATTCCCTTTCTTAGCATAATTGATCTGCTGATGCACTTAGGAAGGGAGGGCCGCCTCTGGTTTTTAGAAAGCTTAGTGGTAGAGCAAAAAGCTTAACTTTTGGTTTTTTTTCTGGACTTTTTTGATCCCCCAGCTTTTCCAGAACTTTCAGTGATGATGGCTTTTACTTCCTCCAAGGTTAAATTCATGGGATCCTCTACGGTGCGCGGCAAACGGTAGTTTTTCTTTCCGTCAGTGATGTATGGCCCGTAGGGCCCTTGTAAAATCCTCAGTTCGCTTCCATCAAACTCCTTTATCAGATTGGCGGATTTTCCAGAAAATTTTTTTTCAATCAGTTTCAAGGCCTCCTCAAACGAAATCGTATGGGGGTCTGCTTCTTTAGGAAGGGAAACGAACTTGTCGCCCCACCGCACAAAAGGACCGAATCTCCCCACTCCCACAGCCACTTCCTGATCCTGATATACTCCTAAGGTTTTCGGTAGTTCAAATAAAGAAAGAGCCTGTTCCAGTGTTACCGCTTCCAGGCGCCAGTCTTTTTTAAGGGGTGCAAAGCGGGGTTT
Organism: Flavobacteriales bacterium; assembly: GCA_025055635.1. Classification (GTDB taxonomy): domain Bacteria; phylum Bacteroidota; class Bacteroidia; order CAIKAF01; family CAIKAF01; genus JANWWQ01. The sequence goes on along the minus strand of JANWWQ010000057.1, from coordinate 6,240 downwards.
AGATCCATCTTCGCCATCTCCAATCTGGGCCACCGGCCCATAGCGACCAATGAGAACGTACACATTCTGGCCGGTTTTCGGGTCGGTACCTAAAAAACGCCGACCTTTCACTTTTTGAGAATGCTTCTCGGTGTTTTCCACCAGTTGGTGGAAAGGTCCGTAAAAATTTCGGAGCATCTCGGTCCATTCCAGTTTACCTTCCGCTATAATGTCAAATTCTTTCTCCACTTCGGCCGTGAAGCTGTAATCCATGATTCTGGGAAAATGCTGCATCAAAAAGTCGTTGACTACAACTCCTATATCCGTGGGGAAAAGCTTTCCTTTTTCTACGCCGGTAATTTCTATAAGTTCCCGCTTCTCTACCCGACCATCCTTCAGTTCAATGGCCACGTAAGGACGTTCCACGCCAGGGGTATCCCTTTTCTCCACATATCCGCGCTGCTGAATGGTTTGAATAATGGGTGCATAGGTACTGGGCCGTCCGATGCCCAGCTCTTCCAGTTTGCGCACAAGGGTGGCCTCGGTATAGCGAGGAGGCAGCGGAGAAAATTTCTGCCGGCTTAGGGCAGAATGCAGGGTAAGTATTTCACCTTCCTGCAAGGCTGGAAGAGCCTGATCCTGAGTGTCATCTTCTTCACTTAAATCGCTGTCTTCATCTCGGGCGGCCTCGTAGAGCTTCAAAAAGCCATCAAAACGAACCACTTCGCCCTTGGCAATTAACTTCTTAGGGTAACCTTCTGCCCCCAGAACCACACGTGTTTTTTCCAGCTCTGCGTCGGCCATCTGGGAAGCCACCGTGCGCTGCCAAATCAGTTGGTACAACTTTTTCAATGCAGAGTCGCCCTCAATTTCACGCACTGCGACATCAGTCGGTCGGATGGCCTCGTGGGCTTCTTGTGCACCTTTCGCTTTCGTCGTATACTGCCGCCTTTTATGATAATGTTTTCCGAAAGTGGCACACACGTATTGTTCCACACTCTGGAGGGCCTCTTCGGACAAGTGGACGGAATCCGTCCGCATGTAAGTGATCTTCCCTTCTTCATAAAGCTGCTGAGCCAGGCGCATAGTACGTGTCACGGAAAAACCCAGACGCCGCGAGGCTTCCTGTTGCAAAGTACTCGTAGTAAAAGGAGGAGAAGGTGCACGGCGCGCCGGCTTCACTTCTATGGATTCCACAAAAAAAGTCTTTCCCAACAAGCCCCTTACCAGATCTTCGGCTTCCGATTCGGTGGGAATTTTCTCCTCTAATTCCGCTTTGAATTTTTTACCCTTTTCATTGGCAAAAACCGCCGTCAGACGAAACCAACTCTCTGTGGGGGTATTCTCGCGTTCCCTTTCCCTTTCTACGATGAGACGTACCGCCACCGACTGCACGCGCCCGGCTGACAAATTGGGCTTAACCTTTTTCCATAGGATGGGCGATACTTCGTACCCTACCAGCCTATCTAATACCCGCCTGGCCTGCTGGGCCATCACCAGATTCATGTCAATGGCCCGAGGCGACTCAATGGCTTTTTTGATAGCCCGGGGAGTAATTTCATTAAAAACAATCCTTCTGGTGTCCTTTTTGTCCAAACCCAACGTTTCATAAAGGTGCCACGCAATTGCCTCCCCCTCCCTATCCTCATCAGAAGCCAACCAAACCACAGAAGCTTTCTGGACTTGTTTTTTGAGCTCCTCAATCACTTTCTTTTTATCTGGACTGATCTCGTAGATCGGTCTGAAGTTATTCTCAATCTCCACAGAGAGCCCTTTTTCCGAAAGATCCCTGACATGGCCAAAGGAACTTTTCACCACAAAATCCTTCCCCAGAAAGCTCTCTATGGTTTTGGCCTTGGCGGGCGATTCCACAATGACCAGGTTTTTGGCCATGCTCAGTAACCTATTAAAGTGGGGCAAAGTAAAGAGCAAAATGACGATGTACCTTAATCTCAAATTCAAACGCCACGGCCTCCCGCTTTTGGAAAACTTACAAATAACTAATAATGTGTATCCTAATATTTAAGCTACCACCCCCCCTTTTACCCAAAACCATAAAGGAGAGCTCCATTGTGTAAAAAATTTGAAAAATTCTCCACGTATGAGCCTGCCTTTTTGCGAGAAAAAAAAGCCCTTCCTATCTTTGTATTCGAAATAATCACCAAACCATGAAAAAGATTTTTTTAATAACCCTAGTCTTGGCCTTCACAGTTCCCTTTGTTTCTGCTGGGCCTGCCAAGGCATTTTTAACCAATCAGCCCCTCCACACACCTCAGTCCAAGGAAAGGGCAATTCCTGCCCACGGACACATTTACATCTCCAGTAAATATGCTCTGGAATTGATTGAAGTGTACGACGAACAGGGCAACCTGTACGAAAAAATACCCCTCAAGGCCACTCAATTCTACACCCTGAATATCAATAAGTGGCCTTTGGGGATTTACACAATTAAAGTCACCAATAATATTTCCTCGGTGAAGCGCAAGATTCTTAAGGTGCGCTGAGCAGCTAGTTTCCTAGCCAAACCTTATCAGAACCGGTCTTTGCCGGTTCTTTTGATTTCTTCGTACATCGCATGAATAATACCATCGGAGAGACCAAGCTTGGGCACCAGGATGGTATTAACATTTAATTCCTTCGCCAAACGGATGAATATCTCGGCTGCGGGAATTATGACATCGGCGCGGTCATGGTTCAACCCCAGCTTCACCAGACGTTCTTCATAGGACAGACTTTTGAGCATTTTAAAAATGGCTTCCAGCAATTTCCTCTTCATAGGTTCTCCTTCCTTTAGGCCTGAAAGCCTGTGCAGCTTATTGATGTTGCCGCCCGTACCCACGATGCGCAAAGAAGTTCGCCGCCCCCGCAGTGCTTTTTTCAAATCTTCAAACAAGGATTTCCACTCCTTGTCAAGGTTTTTCCCTCCCAGCATCCGCAAAGTACCAATGTTGTAAGAGCCGGAAAACAACACGTTTTTTTTATTAAATAACGTGAGCTCGGTACTGCCTCCGCCCACATCCACATGCAAGTAATCCCACTTATCGGAGAGCTTAAGATCCCGCACATTGGCAAAGAGGTAGCGGGCTTCTTCCCGCCCATCAATTATTTCCACTTCCAGCCCTGTAGCATAATACACCTTTTGAACGATTTCAAGGCTATTTTCTGCCTCCCGCATGGCGCTGGTGGCCATCACCCGCACATGGGTGCAACCATGAACCTCAGCCATTAGCCGAAAGGCTTTCAGCGCTTTTACCAGGGCTTCGGTTTTGGCCTCAGATACCACACCCGTGTTGAACACCTCTTCTCCCAATCGTACGGGCAACCGCACCACAGAAATTTTTTTAAAGACGGGCCCCTCCGGAGTTTCATATATATTGTAAAAAATGAAACGCACGGCATTAGAACCGATATCAGCTGCAGCTAATCTCATAAAGGGAATTTTGATGTTTAATACGGGGCGGACCTTCTCTACGGCCCATCCCTCTCCTTTTTGCTTTGCCTCTCCTCATTACTGGCAAAAAAAGAACCCGCTCGCTCGTGGACGGCCTCCGCCTCCCTCTTTTTATTCACAAAAAATCAGCCCTGGCCGCCGACAGCCCGCCAGCGCATAGCCAAACGATCCATGCGTGAAAACCATAAAGGCGGCACCAAACTTAACCACATGCTAGCCGGATACCCCAACGGCAGTTGTGGGGATTCTTCAAAATAGCGTAAATTCTGGTACTTACGGGAAGACTTATAATGGTGGTCGCTGTGACGGGTGAGCTCGTAAAGCAGAATGCGCCCCAGCAGATGTTCCGAATTCCAGGAGTGCCTCGGCCGCACGGGTTCGTAGATGCCGGGCCTTACTTCCCGACGTTGCAGTCCATAGTGCTCAATGTAATTCACTGTCTCCAGCAGCAGAATCCCTCCCACTGCCGCACATAGAAAAGCTCCTAACCCAGCCCATCCATACCTTAGCGCCACAGCCCCTAACAACGCAGACTGTGCCGCTCCATACCAGAGCATCTCGTTGCGCCAGTTCCACGGACTTATGCCTTTACTGCGCAACCTCTGAACTTCTAACTTCCATGCGGACCGAATGCCCCCTATCACCGATCGTAGCCAGAATTTGTACACACTCATACCTATCGGAGCAGAGGCCGGATCCAGCGGTGTACTCACATAGCGGTGATGTCCACGGTTGTGTTCGATAAAAAAATGCATGTATAGGCTTCCCATTAGTTGCAGGCGGGCCAACCATTGGTCCAGAGGCCGGCTGTGGTGACCCAGTTCATGCGCCACATTGATTCCCAACACCCCACATAGAATGGACATCGTCCACACGTAGCCCCCCATTTCCCATAAAGCCAGGTCGCCCCGACTCATCCGGCTGAGATAGATATGCAGCAAATACCAAAAAAAAGGAATGTTGAGGTAAAGCAAATAATCAAACACGCGCAGGCGTTGCCGTGGTTCTTCCAGCTCGGCAGGAACGTTGCGCCGATCAAAGGGGAGCCACAATTCCAGAACGGGTATCAGGCCAAATGCTACAAACGGCACCGCATAGGCCCACAAGCCACCTTCCTGCAGGGCAGCCACACTCAATACCGGAATAATATATGCCAGGATGTATTTCAGGTCACTCTTTAGAAAGGGTTTCATTCTGATATTAAACCTAATGTCATCGCCATCACAAATCTAATCAATCAATTTAAATCCACACCAGTAATAAGGCTGTTTTTACTTATTATTCTAACAGAACATTTTTTCATTCAAAACCAATTTTTTATTGCTAAACTCTGTCAACTACTTGTAGTCCATTTATGATTTTTTGTCTATTATAAACATTAAAAAAAAGAATTAATAAAGAATTAATTTTATTTTCAGCTAAAAACCTTGTTCCCAGATCCCTTCAAACATTTCCCAAATATCTGCATCCATAGACCATCCTGGAGAGCATCTAAAGTGACAATCAATGTATACAGTGAAAAAACAAGTATAAAAAATTCTGACCTCAGGAACTGTAATAAGCAGCCGGGAATTTGAGCCGTTTTTAAATTTATATTTAATGGCAAATGATAGCTTTTACATGTATAACACTGGCATAAAAATCCACCAGCAGAAAAGACCCTGAATTTCTTTATGAGCCCCCTGGCGTACGGGCCAATGGGAAATGCAGGGTGAAGGAGCTTCCCTTGCCGACGGTGCTTTCCAGATCAATTCGCCCCCCATGCAGATGGATGATGCGCCGCACATAGTAGAGTCCCAGACCAAAGCCTTTCACCTGGGTGCCCTCGCTGCCCGTGCCGCGCACAAACTTATTGAAGATCTGTCGCCGGAGCTTCCGCGGTATACCTATACCGCGGTCACTTATACGAATGCTTAGGAAGCGATCTTTAAAATTAAAGGTTTCCACCTTGATGTGGGGCTTGCCCGGAGAGTATTTAAGGGCATTTTCCAGCACATTGTACACCACATTGCGAAAATGTTCCAGGTCTGCGTGGATGGTATCCTTGGCCGCCTGTAATTCCACCGATAGGGTGCCTTCTCGTTCTTCCACTCGGACGCGCAGGTGGTCGGCGGCACTTGCAATGTACCGATGTGCTCCGAACGTGGTCTTTTTCAGGACTGGCCGATCGGTGTCCAGGATGGCCGTCTCCAGAATTTTTTCTACGTGCAGCCGCAGGCGGCGGGCTTCGTCGGCAATAATTCCGGCATATCGGCGGATGCGCTCCGGTTGCTGATCGACTTTGCCCGAAGCAATGGTCTCCGCCGACAGGATAATGGTGGACAAAGGCGTCTTGAATTCGTGGGTCATGTTGTTCACAAAGTCAGCCTTCATTTCAGATAGTTTTTTCTGCCGCAACACCACCAACAAAACGTATATGAAAAACACCGTGAACACAGCCACCACGGCCGAAGCTGCTGTGAGCACCTGGATCTGACTGAAGATGTACTTGTTTTTTTCAGGAAAGTACACACCGATCTTGTGGCTGTCGCGCGGCAGTTCATGCATTGGAAAATCTTTTTTCTTAATTACAAGATTTTCAAAAAAGTTAGGTTCATCGGCTGAGCCGGGAAGCTGATATTCCCGCCAGATGATGGAATCGGCGAAGCAGTCGTACATGACGAAGGCGTAGCCGGCCTCAATGCCGTAGCGCGAAAACTCCAGCCGCAGAACATTTTCCAAAAACAAGTGGTTCACCGTATCCGGCACGTTGATCGTGAAGTAATCCGAGGTGACCTGCTGCACGGCTTCCACCCCGGATGTCTCCTGGC
>JANWWQ010000056.1 GCA_025055635.1 Flavobacteriales bacterium | reverse complement strand
TGTGTGGGGACACCACATGTTTGTCACAGGCATGGATCCTTTCCTGGGATCGGTCTTCACTTTTACCACGCTCCTTATAGCCATCCCTTCCGCCATTAAAGCATTCAATTACATTACCACGCTGTGGAAAGGCAATATCGTTCTGTCCCCTGCCATGCTGTTTGCCATAGGAATTGTGTCGCTTTTTATTTCTGGGGGATTAACCGGAATCATCCTCGGGGATTCTGCCCTTGACATCACTGTGCATCACACATATTTCGTTACAGCTCATTTTCATTTGGTGATGGGCATTGCTTCCCTTTTTGGCATCATAGCCGGCGTATATCACTGGTTTCCTAAGTTCTTCGGCAGAATGATGAACAACACTTTGGGTTATGTCCACTTCTGGATTACAATCTTAAGTGCTTACGCTGTGTTTTGGCCCATGCATTACCTTGGTTTGGCTGGCGTGCCTCGGCGGTATTATTCCAATACTGCCTTCCCAATGTTTGATAATTTGCAGGATCTTAATGTTGTCATCACCGTAGCGGCCATTATTGGGGGATTGGCCCAGCTCATTTTCCTTTATAATTTTATATATAGCATTTTCTGGGGTCCTAAGGCTCCCCAAAATCCATGGAGAGCCAACACGCTGGAATGGACAACCCCAGTAGAGCACATTCATGGCAATTGGCCCGGAGATATTCCAGAAGTACATCGTTGGCCTTATGATTATTCTATAGAAGGCGAACCTGAGGATTTCATCCCACAGAATGTGCCCTTACGCGAACACGAAAAGGCTCACGCGGAAAAGCACCATTAGGGGTAGTTATTTGGTCTAAATGTTTTAAATTTTTAATCGGCCCTGAAAACGGGCTGATTTTTTTAAATAAAGTGTACCTTTGCACTCTAAAAAAATTGTGTCCATGGAAGATCTAGTGAAATACGTTGAAGAAAAATTTATTACTAAGAGGCAATGGCCTGAGTTTAAGGCGGGAGATACTGTGGTGGTTACGTACCGAATTGTAGAGGGGGAAAAAGAGCGAACGCAAGACTTTCAGGGCGTTGTTATTCAGCGCAGAGGACGAGGTCCCACAGAAACTTTTACAGTCCGAAAAATTTCAAGTGGCATTGCCGTAGAGCGTATTTTCCCCGTTCATAGTCCCTTTATTGCGAACATTGAAGTAGTAAAGCATGGAAAGGTGCGCAGAGCGCGCTTGTTCTATCTGCGAAAAGCTAAAGGTAAGGCAGCTCGCATCAAGGAAAAGCGTGTGCAAGCTGCGGAAACTGCTGCTGCTGACTCCTCAGGAGCATAATTGCTAAAAATAAAAAGCTGAAATACTATTTTCAAGGAGGGTTATTCTAAGTTAATGGTGTAAGTTTGACCGTTGCGGGTCACTTGGATAATTCCGTCGCAGGTTCCATTGCCATAATCAATTTCTAAGTCGGGGCGCCCAGTACGTTGAATTTTTAAAATCCCTGCCTTAAACCAACGGCAAGTGAGCTGTCGCCACAACGGGGAAAGGGTGACAATGTTGAATTGTAAACCCTGACCCGTGCTGCCTTGTACAAATCCCGAAATCTGATACTCGTCATCTGTGAATTCCGGGGTACCATATCCCGCAATCCAAGTTCTCTGGCGCTCACTGTTCCAGCTAAGAGTTTGTCCGGTTGTCCGAATTATCTGTCCTTCTGCCACCACGGTAAACACCGGTTGCCCATCAGGGTTCGGCCCCAGGTTTTGGATCGTCTTGGTGACAATCACTTGATTGTCATTCACAAAGTAATCCTGGGTTTGAATGGTGATGGTGGTGCCGTCAGCAGCATAAGGCCCCGTGTAGGTAATGATCACTTTGCCTCGTCTGTAACGGCCATCCGCACAAAGGCAATTCACAGGACCAAAATCAATGGTGATCACCTTAGGAGTGGACGTTGTGTCCCACGTGATGGTGGCGCAATTACCTGAAAAGAAAGCCTGCCCACTCTTAAAGGTGACAAAGTTCCCTGCCGCTGCTTCGTCCGCCATGGATTTTAAATCCTGGACAGCAGCTTCCATGAACGCTGCTGAAATGAGCAGGTCGCGTTCGGATTGTGGCAGCTTTTCTTTTTTCTGACAACCTGTAATTAGGGAAAAAGCTGCAAGGGAAAAAATTCCAAAAGAAAAAAGGGGTTTTTTGATCGTTTTCATAGTTGTTTGTGTTTAAAAGCTTATTATCAATTGTTTTTAAAATTTTTTTCAAAGATGAGAATTTTTTTTGGAACATTAATGAGGATAACGTGGCTTAGGGGGGACAAGGCGGCGATAAGGGAGCGGGGCCTCCATTTCCCCTGGTCTATTCTCCCCTAATCTTTGCCACAAAGATTCCATAAAAGTTCGTTCTAAGTGGAGAATATCGAGAACCTTTTGAGGAGGAAATATCTGTCTTAGACTTTTCAGGTACCGCTCCCGTTCCTCTTGCAATTGTCTTTCCAAATTCATAGTGAGGTCAAGCAATCGGTTGAGTTCTTCGGTTGTCAATATGCTTTTATTCCTCTGCATTTGCCGCCGCACCTGTCGGAGCTGATGGCGCAGGGCCGTCCGTTTTTGCTCAAACTCCCGCATGGCCTTCAAGAAGGCTTCGGTTTCTTTGTCGTTCAAGTGCAGGTTTTGCAGCATAAATTCTTCTTTTACTTTTAATATTTTTTCTCTACCTCTTACACGCAGGGAGTCCGCTCCGGAGTTCTGTCCCAGAGCCCCTATTCCTACCGACATTAGGCAAAATATTGTTTTGAGAAAAAGCCTTTTCATAGATTAGGAATCAAAAAAATTTTCTTCTATTAAATATTCAATAATTTGTTCACGGGTGAGGGGGGTATCAGAAGGAGCGGTGGATGACTTTTCCCACTGATGTAAGGGAATAGTATCTGTAGGTTTCAGGAGCAGTTTTCCTGTATCGGTTGGTCCGCCGGGAGTATTTTGAGCCATTTGCTCCTGTTGTGGTTCTAAGAGGTTTTCCGAGGGTCCCTGCCGGAATGGTCCGAAAAATCTCCAGCTTAGCCATCCCCCTACGACCAGTAGAGCACAGATGCCGGCTACCAGACGTTGGCGCAACTGCCTCTTGCGCCGTTGTATCACCCGCCCGGCCAGTGTCTCTAGGTAACCGTCTGGAGGGGCAACATTTTCCGGATGAAAAGGAGGGAGGGTATCCATAAGGAGAATTTTTTGCTCTTTCACTTCTTAGACAATTTTTGGGCTAAAAGTTTAATAGGCCTCGGCCAAAAATTTCTCTATTTTATGCACAGCGTGGTGGTACGATGCCTTCAGGGCGCCTTCTGTAAGGCCTGTGATGGCGGCTATCTCCCGATAGCTCAGCTGATCAAAATGGCGGTAATGGAACACCATTCTTTGACGGGGAGGCAGGCTGTCCAAGGCTTTTTGAAACAGCGCTTCACCTTTTTCATAATTAACCGGTGTTTCTGCTGTAAACCGCCTAATCCATTCGCTTGGGAGGGCTTTGCGCAGTTTTTGTCGCCGCAGCCAACCCAATGTCTCGTTGTAGGCAATGCGGTAAATCCAGGTGGAAATATGCGCCTCGCCCCGAAACCTTTCCAGGTGTATCCATACTTTAAGATATACATTTTGAAGCACATCGTCCGTGTCTTCATGGTTCCGAGTAATTCGGTAAATCTGGCTATAAAGACGGGCCCCGTATTCCTTCACCAGATCTTCCAGGAAGCGCTTTTTTTCTGTAGCCGAATGGAGGGTTTCCGGTGGCGCCATGCCAGAGATGGGGTTGAGACTAGAAAAATGTTATACCGTTTTGACGAGTTTGGAATTTGGAAGTTTAATGCTTCCTTTTGATCTTTGAAGCCGCAAATCCAGGATGTATGAAACAGTTTCATCTTTTTGTACTCTCATTTTTATCGGCCTTCACATGGAATTGTGGTGAAAAGAAAGCCACTGTAGAAACCGCAGCTGAGCAAGCTCCTGCCCAGGGCGGAAATGTGTCCTATGCGGTAGTTACGGATAGCAGCACCTTTCAATGGTTCGCTACTAAAATCACCGGCGCAGGTCACAATGGTACCTTTGCCTTGAAGGAAGGTACACTGAGCATGGAGCAGGGCATAGTGAAGTCTGGTAAATTCGTCGCCGATCTTTCATTAATTAAGGTGGTAGATCTCACAGATCCCGAAATGAATGCTAAGCTCCTGAACCATCTAAAAAGCCCTGACTTCTTTGATGTGGAAAAGTTTCCAACGGCTACATTTGAAATCACTGGCACCGAGAAGCTCAACAATGATTCGGTGAAAGTGAGTGGAAATCTTACCATTAAGGACATCACTAAAAATATCACTTTCCCGGCTGTCATAACCACGCAGGGAGATGAAGTGAACGTTAAGGCCGATTTCTATATTGACCGCACGGAATGGGGGATTAAGTACAATAGTGGCAAGTTCTTTAAAAATTTAGGCGATAAGCTCATTAAGGATGAAATTAATTTCAAAATTCAACTGAAGGCCCGTAAATCCGCTGCCTGAGGTATACCTTTATCACTCCGTATCGGTCTACCGCCTGCTCTTTTGGGCAGGCGGTTTTTTTTAGCCTGTTGAAAGGAACTTAACCGTTTTAGAAGGGGTTCCGAGAGGATTTAGATTTTGACAAACCCGTTCATTTTACCATGGTATTCTAAAATTAAATGTAATCTATTTTAATTTAATCTAGAATTTTAGGAAAAAATCAAGCAAAAATTTTTGTTGGTTGGAAACTGCCAAGTAGTTTTCTAGGTTCATTCAGAATAGTCTGTTCAATTTTTTGTGGTTTTATTGTGAAAAATAAAATATTTAAGTGCGCTTTAGATCCAATGAAGGTCTTCATTTGCCATAAATAAGATTATAATGCAAATCAAAAATGCGGAAGTATGAGAAATATAAAATTTTAAAATTAAACATACCTCATACTTCTGAAATTTTTAAATAATTTGTTGATTGAGCGCTCGAGCTTTAAAAATTTTTTGATTTAAGGAAGGAAATGCCTTTAATTTTCAATTTGTGTTCAACTTCGAAATTTTTTAATTATTAATTTTTTGGGAAGTCTTGATTTGGACTTGTCTAATTGATTTGATGACAGAGTGGAGAGGTGTATAGATTGGCTGATGATTTTGTGGTTATTTTTACCCTCAAATAGAAAAAACATGAAAACAAAGGCTCTATTTTCCTCTTTCGTCAGTTTTTGGCTGGTAGTGTTTGTGCTGGAGGCCCAGGCTCCTCCTCAGGCCATTAATTATCAGGCCGTAGCCCGTGATGTCGGAGGCAATCTGATTACCGGACCGGTTGGGGTGCGGATCTCCATCCGTTCTGGCTCTGCCACGGGGCCGGTGGTCTATCAGGAAACCCATAGTGTCGTGGCCAACAACTATGGCTTGTTTAACCTTTCTATCGGACAAGGCACTCCCCTCATAGGCACTTTTTCTGCCATTGACTGGAGTACAGGCCCCTATTTTGCCCAGGTGGAGGTAAATCCCGGTAGTGGTTACATCCAAATGGGTACTCAACAAATGCTTAGTGTACCTTACGCTTTGTATGCCGCCCGTTCGGCCACGGCCGACAATGCTCCCAACCCCATCACCATCACTGGAGGTTCAGGCATAATTGTCACCGGTGGACCTTCCCAGTACACTATTTCTGCCAACCTGGCTATGAATGACTTGACCGATGTCAACACCGCTGGTGTGATCCCTGGCCAGGTGCTCAAGTGGGATGGAAGTCAGTGGACCGCCGCTAACGATGTGGGTGGAGGAGTGGGTGACAACTGGGGTACCCAAGTTGTACAAACTACATCTACTTTGAGTGGCAACGGCACCTTCGCGAATCCGCTGACTATAGCTCAACAAGGAGCAACCAACGGTCAGGTGTTGAAGTGGAATGGCAGCACTTGGGCGCCTGCAAACGATATAGATACCGACACAGATGCTCAGACCCTTTCGCTTATCGGAAACACGCTTTCCATCAGCGGAGGCAACTCCGTGACCCTGCCCACCGGAACTACCTATACAGCCGGTAGCGGTATCACCATTACCGGCAACACTATCAGTGCCGTGGACGCCAGTCCTACCAATGAAATCCAGACCCTTAGCCTTAGCGGGAATACTCTCACGCTATCAAATGGCGGCGGTTCGGTTACCCTTCCTTCGGGGGGAACTATAGGAGGCAGCGGAACTGTGAATTACCTCGCTCGCTTTACGCCGGATGGTGTCACCTTGGGAAACAGCTTATTGCGCGACAATGGTATCGGGGTTGGACTGAATGCAAATCCTGCTGCGGGGGTTTTATTTAACATGCTCACCGGCGGTGCCAGCAACGGTATTTATGTATCAAACACCAACGCTGGAGCAGGCAGCTTTGCCGTACAGGGCGCGGTCAATAATGCCGCTACTCAGAATGGAGGTTATCTGGGCTATTCTGGTAACATTGCTGTGGGGCTTCTATCTGTTACGAACGCCGCTGTCTATGGTCAGGCATCTTCAGGTCCTTCAGCCGCTCTAATAGGTACTACTACAGGCTCAAACACCGGTGTTGCCACTATTGGTCTTTCCAATGTGTGGCATGGTATGTATGGTTATTCCGAATATGCCGGGGCCTCGGGAGTAATAGGTAATTCCAATGGCGCTTCCCCCTTGAGTTCAGGCCTCCAAGGCTTTTACACAGGAAACACGGCCGGGGCTGCGGCGATTTTTGGATACAATCAATGTACTATAGGCACAAACAATATTGGGGTAGAAGGTTCTTACGATCCCATAGGTTTTGGTCTAGGATTGGCAGGTGTGGGTTTCAATGGCAGCTATCCGGCGGGAGCTGTGGACGTGGGAGTGTGGGGCTCAGTGGGTAATAATTCCAACTATGCCATTTATGGATCGGGCAACTTTGCCATTGTCAATGGCACCAAATCGGCGTCGGTGGGTACTTCAAAGGGAAACCAACTGCTTTATTGCTTGGAAAGTCCTGAGGTTTGGTTTGAAGATTTCGGCCAAGGGCGCCTGGTGCAGGGGCAAGCTTATGTCAGCCTGGATCCCCTTTTTCTTGAAACCGTCTTCATTGACGAAGCGCATCCTATGATCGTAACGGTGACACCGTTGGGGGATTGCAAAGGTCTTTTCGTAGAACCTGGTACTTCGGGGTTTTGGGTGCGGGAACTTCAGGGAGGAACATCAAACATTGCCTTCTCATGGCGAGTCAGTTGCAAGCGGCGCCATTATCAGGACCATCGGTTCGGCGCCGATTTAGCTTGGCCTGAAGGTGATACACGCGACCAATACCAATATGTTCCTCCCCGCCCAATTGATTACAAGAAAGCCTATGAACAAATGCTCTCTGAAAGGCAGAACACTTTACTCCTTCTTACTCCTAGGGCCCAGCATGCCAGGCAAGCGCTCAGGCTGCAGCGTTAAAAATTTTTCTGTCCAGCGAAAGGTTTTTCACTTTCATTTACGAGCAACAATTTTGTTCTTTGAAGCGTTTTCATTTATAGTTAATTCATGCTCGCCCGCGGGTTAATTTCTGAATCTCTGCCCCCCCTTAGGCCGCAGGATACACTGGGAAGAGCTGCGGGTTGGATGGAGGAGTTTCGTGTAAGCCAGCTTCCCGTCGTGAGTGAACGAAACTATCTCGGTCTTCTCTTTGAAGAAGATCTATTTGAAGGTGCCTCGGCAGATTGCACAATCCAAGAGGCGGATGTCCCCCTGCGTCAGATCTGTGTGGAAGGCTATCGCCACATGTTGGACGTTTTACGTTTTGTGGCTGAAGCCCGGCTCAGTGTGCTCCCGGTGGTAGAAGAAGGGCAGTACCTAGGGGCCATCGTTCAACGGGAGCTCACGCAACGCTTTGCTTCCACCTGGTCATTCCGGGCACCTGGCGGGGTGGTGGTTTTAGAAATGCCCGAACGCGACTTCAGTGTAGCACTCCTTGCGCACCTAGCAGAAAATCAAAATACGGGAATCATGAGCCTTTACGCGGATAAAAACCCGGAAACTGGTTTGATGGAAGTTACTATTAAATTTAACAGACTTGATCTGAGCTCTGTGGAAGCTGCACTTCTCCAACATGGATACCAAATAAAGGCGCTTTATCATGAATCTCCCGATAAAGATGATCTGAGGCTGCGTTACGAGCTGCTCATGTCTTATATTTCGGATACTTAAGATTTTGAATGCGCTTTGCTGTTTACGGTCGCAATATTGATAACAGTAACCGGTCCGGTATTAGGTTGGTTTTTGAGCATCTTGCTTATCGCAAGGATCAGGTTTTTGTCCATGAATCCTACAGGGAATTACTAGAAAAAAACAATATTGCTTTTCCTCCTGAAGCCCACTTTTTTAATGGGGTGGGCGATATCAATCCCTTGCCTGATTTCTTCATTAGTCTGGGGGGTGATGGTACGCTCTTAGGCGCCTTGCCCTTTCTATATCCCTACTCAGTACCAGTTATCGCTGTGAATGTGGGGCGTTTAGGCTACCTGACTACAACTGAAGTAGCTGGCTTTGAAAAACTTCTACGTACGCTGGATATGGGGCAGTTTGTTTGTGAGGATCGTACGCTTGTGGAAGCCTTCGTTTCTGGTCAGAGGGTTGATTCTTTTGGAATGGGCCTGAACGAAATCACGGTGGTGAAAACCGATACCTCGGCTATGATAAATATTGAAACCTATATAGACGGCCATTTTTTTAGCGATATCTGGGCTGATGGTTTGGTGGTTTCCACTCCTACAGGATCCACGGCTTACTCTCTCAGTTGCGGAGGGCCCGTTATCACTCCGGTTTGCCCTGTGTTAGTGATGTCGCCTATTGCTCCTCACAATCTGAATGTTCGGCCCATTGTTTTCTCAGATGACTCCACAGTGCGCCTGATAATTCATAGCCGAAGTAACCGTTTTATTTGTTCCCTGGATTCGCGCTTCGTCTATCTACCTGTTGGAACGGAAATAGAGATTAGGAAAAGTGCTTGGACGTTAAAGCTGGTCAGAGAAAGCCCTGGGCAGCACTTGGAAACCTTGCGCAACAAACTCCTCTGGGGCAGTGATATGCGCAACCGTTGGAAATTTCATGGAAAAGGGCCTCCGGCCACTTTGGAATAAGAATTTCGTTTATTACTTTTGCTCTTTGAATATCCTATGCGGTTTATTACTTTTTCTTTGATTTATTTTATCGTCACCTCCCTACAGGCTTTCTCCCAGGCCAGCCGGGGCTACAGGTACCGAAGTTTTACCCGCTTCGGGCAAAAACAACACTGGTGGGAAGTATATGGTGGCATAGGTGCCACTAATTTTCTAGGCGAGCTGGGAGGTTCCCCGGATGTGGGGACCAATTTTGCCAAAGATTTTGACATTGAAGCCACGCGATGGAGTTTTCAATTCGGGGCCAAATACTTTTACATTCCCCGATTTGCACAAAAATTTCAGTTCACCTATGCCCGTCTCCGCGGCGATGATAAGTGGACTACTCAGCCCAACAGACGTTTTCGTAACCTGAACTTCCGTTCGCCGGTGTTTGAGCTGGGTACCCAGCTTGAAGGATATATTGTTAAAGAAGGAAAGCAGATATCCCGCTATAAACTGGTAGGGATTAAACAAAAGAAATCTAACCCCATGGATCTTTACGTACACGCAGGATTCCATGGTGTTTATTTCAATCCCCGGGGACTGAATCCCCAGACGAACACATGGGTGTCCCTTCAACCCCTATGCACGGAAGGGCAGGGTGTGCTCCACACAAGGCCTAAGTATTCCCGCTTCACTTATGTAGTCACTTATGGTCTTGGTGCCACCTTCCGCATCGCAGAAGACTGGAAAATTGGTATTGAGGGCTCCATGCGTCAGACCTTTAGTGATTATCTTGACGACGTGAGCACTACGTACGTGAGCAAAGAGATTCTCAAGCAAACATCTTCTCCCAACAAGGATTTGTCAATACTGATGGCTGATAAAAGTATGTACAGTGATTTGTGGGGTAATGGGGGTGACCCAAATCAAACCAGGCCAGGGGAACAAAGGGGCGATCCCCGCGATCGGGACGCTTACATGTCGCTGATGATCCATCTGTATTACAAGCTGGCCGGAGGAGGCCGAGGTACCATACCCAAATTTTTCTAAAAAACACTGCAACAATCTTTTTCACATACCGTTAATTATGACGGTGTGTCACTGCTTTCTGGGCAAAAATGTCTGATTCTACTACAGCTTTTTGTGCCCGTTTTACTCCAAGCACAGAATCATGAGTTTGGCGCTACAGGAGGCGTCACATACTACTTAGGCGACCTCAACCCTATCACCCTTTTCAAAAAGCCCTATCCGGCTTTTGGAGTTCTCTATAAGCGCAATTTAGATTATCATTTTTCATTAAAATTTCACGCTTTATATGGTAAGGTAGGGGCTGATGACCTAAAAAGCCGCAACGGATACCAGCATACCCGCAATCTTCGTTTTACAAGCCCTATCTTGGAAGCGGCAGCTGCTCTGGAGTTCAATTTTTTCGCCTTTGAGCCCGGCAACCGCAAAAGATTTTTCATAACACCTTTCCTGTTTTTCGGGGCGGGGGCCTTTTATATGAATCCCCAGGTGGTACACAACATGCTGGTTGTGGACCTCAAGGCCCTCGGTACCGAGGGCCAGAATATTCCGGAATTCCGGCGCCCTTATCGGGCCGTGCAGCCAATGTTTCCTTTTGGTTTAGGGCTTAAGTACAACCCTCTCAAAGGGATAACCCTTACGGCCGAGTGGGGCATGCGCCTAACCCTCACCGATTATCTGGACGATGTAAGCACGGTGTACGTGGACCCGGCCCTTCTCAGTCAATATTCCGGAAAATTGGCTGTGGAACTGGCTGATCGCTCCCGTTTAGTATTTGTGGACAATACAGGCCGCCAGCGCGGTTTTCGTTACACCAAGGATTGGTACTCTTATGCAGGGCTTCACATTACCTTTCGGATCGCTAACCCCCGCAGCGATTGCTGGCGGTACCGTCACAAGTATAGATTTCCCCGAATTTTCAGAAAAAAAACAACAACGTTTTAGTTGGATAGCAAAATTTTCCTGATTATTTGGCCCTGATATTTCCCTATTTTAAATATCCCTAAAATCTACAAGGTTCATCATTCCTTTTTCTATTTTTCAGCTATTCAAACCCAAATCCGTCTGGCAAAACGTTTGCAATAATTTTGTGGCCCCTTATGAGGATAATAATTAATGCTATTCTATGGTCTTTCGTAAGTCCTCTTATTGTTGCTCAAAAAAGCGGTCATGAGCTACGTTTTAAACTTCGTGATTACTTGGGAAAGGAAGTATACTTGGGTTTCAATTACGGGGATAAAAAATATTTATTAGATACCGCTTCATTAAATTCCAAAACAGGAGAATACATTTTCAGTGGAGAAAAGCCTCTTGATGGAGGCATTTATTTGCTTATTCTCCCCAGCAAACGTTACATGGAGTTCATTGTGGACGAACAGCAGCATTTTTCCATTGAAACAGACACCGTTGATTTTGTTAAGAATGCGAGAGTGAAAGGATCCGCTTCCAACACGGTTTTTTTTGATTACCTTAAAACCACGGGTCCCAAGCAGGAACTCCTGTACAAGTACATTAAACGATTAGATACTTTGCCTGAGAGTCACGATTCTATTAAAATTTATCGCGAATGGAGCCAGAAGCTTGAAAGAGAAATCAACGAACAGCGTCTTCAGATCATTGACAAGTATCCGCATCTCTTCGTAGGACGCATGTTTCGCAGTATGCGGGAACCTGATCTTCCAGCAGAAGCGCCCCTCCTTCCTGACGGTCGCAAAGACAGCACCTATGCTTATCGCTACTTCCGCCAACATTATTTTGATGGTTTTGCGTGGGACGATGATAAACTGGCCCGTACTCCTATCCTTCACAATAAGTTGAAATTTTATTTGGAAAAACTTATTCCGCCTGTGCCCGACTCAGTGATAGCTGCGGCCGATTGGCTTGTGGGTCAGGCTCAAAAATCCAAAGAGAACTTTAAATATACGGTTCATTACATTACAAGTACTTATGAGCGTTCGCCTATCATGGGAATGGAGGCGGTGTTTGTACATATGGCTAAAAAATATTACACACGCGATAAGGCTTTTTGGGCTGATTCGGCCACTATTTCCAAAATCCAAGAGAGAGCCCGCGCCTTGGAGCCTCTCCTCATCGGCAAACCAGCGCCCAACCTTATCTTACCTGACACGGCCTTGAAGACTTGGTATAATCTGTCTAAAGTGGATGCGCCTTACACCATTCTGGTCTTCTGGTCTCCGGAATGTGGCCATTGCCAAAAGGCTATGCCTAAACTCAAAGAGATTTATGACCAATGGAAGTCTAAAGGAGTCAAAGTCTATGCTGTGTGTACTGAACGCAACATGGAAAAATGGAAATCCTTTGTACGTGAGAAAAATCTGGATTGGATCAATGTGGCCGTGCATCCCATCATGGCTGAGAAGCCTGAAAAATTTGTCATTGAACAACGCCTCACCGATGTGCAAAGCCTTAATTTCCACAAAACTTACGACATCTACAGTACCCCTCAGATTTACGTGCTAGACCGTAAGAAAACTATTGTGGGTCGCAGGCTTAGCGTGGAAGATTTAGAGGGCTTTCTCAAAAAACTTTTTGAAAAAGTCGGCTCCTGATGGGTTGAATTATTACATTCAATTTCTCAAACTGATCACATACTGCGCTAGGGCTTGTCTTTCCTCGGCAGTTAGGTCTTTGTAAGGAGGCATCATTCCCCGGCCTTGGGCAAGCAAAGCAGTAATTTCTTCTAGGGTTAGGGTAGACGTACGCAGGTTGGGGGCTCCCGCCACCATGGCATCACCGGCGGGGCCATGACAACTTACACAATTTAACTGCCTATGATACAAAAGTTCTCCGTGGGCATAGGCATCGTACCCGGGGCTTCCGGGAATGGTGTTCACATTAGTGACGACAGCTTTTTTACGCGACTGGACATTTTTGTTCATCTCAGCCAAGCCGTAGGCGCCTATGACCATGAGTACCGACAACGAGGCCATCCATTTTATCTGCTTTCTGAAGCCCACTACGGCCAGGGGAATGCTCAGAAATACCAAGACCAGCTTTATAATTTGTAGGCTGCTCACATCAGGTTTCTCCACCAGCATGTAGCCGCCGGTTAAGAGAAACAGTAAACTGACAATCATTTCTGGCAAGCGAACGGCTTTTGTAAAAGCTTGTAGCCTGACGGGCTTGGTCAGAAGCAAAATCAGCTTTACCACATAAATGATCAAAAAAATATTGACCACCACTACGTGGGTCATTTTTACGGATGCGTAGGTCATATAGGAGGCAAATTTGACGAAAGGTACTCAACCGGAAAAATGTATTTAATCCAGGCGCACATCAAACCGGCACTGTCTTCGATATCGCCACAGGAAAAGAAGAAAATCCCAAAACAGGAAGCTGAACACACCCGTAAGCCAGCCCGCTGCAACCTGGGAGGGAAAGTGCTGGGCAAGCCATATCCGGCTGAGGCCAACGAGAATTGCCAACCCTGCCGCAGCCATTCCCGACCAACGTTTATCCCTGAGCGCACTTGCAAAGACGAGGGCGGCTAACGCAATTTCAGCACTATGGCCTGATGGCATACCCGGGCCACGGCGCACGGGGTATTTCTCCGGTAATGCGTCTTCGGCCAGAAAGGCCGAGGGCCGCTGACACTGGGGACACATCAAATGCTTTCCGCACAGAGTGAAAA
>JANWWQ010000055.1 GCA_025055635.1 Flavobacteriales bacterium | reverse complement strand
CAACCTTCTGCTGACATTTTTACCGATCAAGGATATCAATTCAATCTATGCCCGGGTGGGAGCCTGGTTTTGAAAGCACCCTATGCCGCCAGTCACACCTATCAGTGGTTTTACAATGGCAATCCTGTCTCAACTTCAGGCCACACCCTAACCATTAATCAAGCCGGGACCTATTCGGTAATTGTCACCAACACCGGAGGTTGCTCCGATACGGCCACTGCCACAGTGGTCCAAGTCAATGTACAGCCTCCTGTCCTCAGTTTGCCTAACAGTCCTTTGTGCAGTAATGATCCTCCCTCCCCCCTCGTGGCCTCACCGACCGGCGGAGAATGGAGCGGCCCCGGTGTGAACAACGATACTTTCCACCCTGCGCTCGCAGGTTTGGGTAACCATACTATCACCTACACTGTGGTTCAAAACGGCTGTCCCAGCACCGCGCAAGCTGATATAACAGTAGTGGCAGCGCCCGAAGCCCAATTCCTGAATCTCCCTCCTGAACTTTGTATCGGCGAAACCATTACCCTGCAGGCCTCCCCCGCCGGCGGCACATTCAGTGGCCCGGGAGTGAGTGGCAATATTCTCAATACATCAAGCCTGCCGGAAGGTATCATCACCCTTTCCTATCTCTACACGAACAATAATAACTGCAGCGATACAGCCCTGGCTCAGGTGTTTGTTAAAAACTGCGCAGGGGAACCAGCCTCCGATGGTAGTATCCAGGGGGTTGTGTTCCAAAATCCTGTTCGGAATTCGCAGCTATGGCTTCAGGGTTCTTTGGTAAGCCACATAAGTCGAATCCGTTTTACGGATTTTCAAGGTCGCTCCGTACCCCTGCGTGTTGTGCGTGTAGGAGATAGTCTCCAGATAGATCTCAGTGTTGCGAACGAAGGTGTTTATGTGCTTGAATTACTCACTAAACAAGGCACGGCTTATTGTCAAAAAATTGTAATCTTGGAACATCATTAAATATCACAATTAGACTTTATTTTAGAAATCTTAATTTTTCAAACACTTGAACGTAAAGGTCCAATTCTTATAGGATTGTTGGTAGTCTTTAACTAATCTCTTAAAAATGTTAAAGGAGGTTTTTCTCCGTTCACCACAAAGCCAACCTGACCACTGGTGTTTTGAAATGGTCCAATCCCCCGTCTCCAAAGGGACTCCACAGATGTAACAGGGTATTAGGGTGTTAGAGCTTCGAAATAATCTAGGAGCTAGGAGAGCACCCGACTGCAATTAGGCGTATTGTTCAAATTATTCTCTGTCACGCAAATTAAAGAATTTAAATATTTTCCTAAAACCTCTGGAATTAATGTTCGTTTGCACACCGGCTGGGGCCGAATAGTGCACCCGCCATCATCTATGAAGGGGATGCTTCTAGTTCATTTTTTTTTAATTTTGAGCCTTATTAGTATGAACAATCTTTTCCCAAGTGTGTTTTATTCAAAAGAACCCTTAAATCCTAAAATCCTATGAAACGTCTATTTACTATTTTCTATCTTTCTGTGATTGGTTTTCCTCTTTTCTCCCAAACAACCAGTGTTCAGATAATCCACAATTCTCCGGACCCTGTCGTAGCTTCTGTGGACGTGTATTTCTATGATGGGACCTTTTGGATACCCCAACCGGTCCTCTATAATTTTGGCTTTCAAGAGGCTTCTCCTTACGTTCCAGTTCCCGCTTCTTCGGGATTGCGGATAGCTCTGGCTCCGTATGATGGAACCCCTTCTCTTTCAGATACCCTGGTAAGTTTTCCTCTACCGCCACTGACCGCCAATCAAGAGTATGTGGTAGTGGTGTGTGGTCTGCTCGGTAACAGTTCAGCCCCATTGGAGATCAAAGTGGCTCCCAGTGCCTCCACCGCCTCTAATTCCGGAAGTTTTGCCATGCGGGTCTTCCACGGAAGTCCCGACGCCCCCGCAGTATCCGTTTGGGCTTCCCCCAATGGTGTAACGCCCCTTTTCGCTGACCTGGAATACGGATCGTTCAGTCTTCTGGCTGAATACCCCGCAGATTATTACTACTTAGCCATATCACCTGCATCAGATCCAAACCAATTGATGATGGGTTTTGATGCTGACGCCTCTACGTTAGGAGGGTTAGGCTGCATCATTATGGCTTCAGGATTCGTGGCCCCCGGTGCTCCAGAAGAATTCAAGCTTTTGCTGGTGTTGCCCGATGGCACTGTGATAGAACTACCAGAAAATCCTGGATTCCGGCTTCAAATTGCCCATAATAGTCCAGCCCCAGCCCTGGCCTCAGCTGATATTCATCTTGAAGTGGCACCCGGTGTTTCTTTTCCAATTGTGCAAGGTTTGGGCTTTCGTACGGCTACTCCCACCCTTCTTCTCCCACTGATATCTGGGAACATCCTTGTCACGCCAGCAGGAGGTAATCCCTCCAACCCATTGTTGTCTCTTCCATTTAATCCTCAAAGTTTTAAAAATTATTTAGCGATAGCCCATGGGGTACCTAATCCGGGAACCAACAATTTCAGTCACGCTTTTTCGGTCAATGGTTCTCAGGTGGCTTTGGGAATTCAAGTCGTAGATGACGCCAAAATTGTTGCCTCTGCTTCCAATAAATTGAATGTCTATGCATTTCATCATGGTGCTGATGTTCCTGCAGTGGATTTGTATCGGAATGATAATGGCAATTTGAGCCCGCTCATTCCAGATTTCAGCTATTCAGACACCCACCAAACCGAACTGGACGCTGTAGGCACTCTCAGGATAGATGTTATGCCTGCTGGCACCCCAAATGCAATAAAGGCTTACACTGCGCCCATTTCTCTTTTTGGAGGCCAGTCAGTCACCCTGCTAGTCTCAGGATTTTTAACTCCGGATGATGAGAATGTGTCAAATTGTCCTGCTTTTGGCCTATTTGCTCTCCAAGTGGGAGGGGGCAATTTTATTCCTCTGCCTGAACTGAACCTGGTTGGCTTGGACCATCCAACAGCCCAAGCCTCTCTTACACTATATCCTATTCCAGCCCGTGAAACAGTGACGGTTGAACGGGAGTTAGAGACTTTTACTCCCTTCTTCCTTGTCAATTGCTTCGGACAAACAGTGATTCAAGGGGTACTAACTGGGAAAACGCATACGCTGGATGTGTCGTCTTTGGCCCCTGGCCTCTATGTTCTATGTACCGCGGATGCTGCGGGTTCCCCAGTACGGCAGAGGTTTCTCAAAAAATAAATAAGATAGTATTTTAAAAATTTTTTGAGCGCAGTAAACCTCCTCGCTTCTATTTGTTTAAGCAAAAAGTGAAAGTTTCTCTAACAATTTTTTACCTTTTAAGGGACGGCTTTAGTTAATAACATTCCTAGTTAAAAAATTCCTCGTCCCCACATGCACCTTACCCACATTCATTACGCACATCCCCCTGCTCCTGGTTTTGTTATATTTCGTTCTCCACGCATCATCATTTCCAGTTTCACCTTCAAGGTATCTCCGCCATACCCATCCTTGAATAAAGGGTATAATCTTTTAAAACTTTTCTAACTTGCTCCTACCTGAAGTGTATACTCTTTATATATTTTTAACAAAATTAAATCTTAATTAACACCCCACACTACACACTTTTCAAGAAAGCCTCGCTAGTACATTAATTAAAGGTTTTTAGCAATACAGTGATCAGACACGCCACGCCGTCTTTGTAAACAGGCTAGAGATGTCCCTTTACTTTGTCTTGAGTACCATGTTTTACTTGGCCCCAAAACTCACTATAAGGCTTCTCCGGCTTATTGCTTCTCGAAACGCAAGACGACACCTCCCATGAGGTTAAAGGTGGCCATGGGATAAAGGTACACATCGGTGCTCCTTTGCCCACTCAGAATGTAACTGTATGTATAACCTGAAGGAGCATAGCGCACATTGAAGAGGTTATAGAGGCCCATTTGGAACTGGAGGGAATATTGCCGATACACGAACAGCTCGTAATTGAGAAATAAGTCCGAAACATAAAAGCCTTCCAGGCGGGAAACCGCGCTTCCGGAATTGTCTAAATACTGAGGACCCACATATTTGTTTTGCAGGGTTATGGCACTGCGCTTCAAAGGACGCACAGTGATGTTGAGCCCTGCAATGAGACCAGGCGAAAGAGCGATGGGTACTTTGGTGCGCACCACGGAATCCTGAAGGCCGGTGTCATAGTTGTCCACGTACTCCGTGAAGCGGCGGATACGGTGTAAGCCCGCATGAAGATTCCCCGAGACCTCAAGCCAGCGGGTGGGCACCCAACGGGCTTCCAATTCAGCCCCGGTGCGGTAAGATCGCTTTACATTCTGACGGGTGTAGGCTCCCACATCGTTGATGCGGCCGGTGAGTACAAGTTGATCGTAATAATCCATGTAAAATCCGGTGAGCTGTACATGGATACCAGACAGTTGCAAGGCATAGCCGGCCTCGTAATCTATCAGGCGCTCGGGGCGGGGCTGCTGCTGCGCGCCAGCTTCAAAGTCATCCCGGTTGGGCTCCTTACTGGCCACAGCCGCAGAAATGAAAAAGCGATGGCCCGGTGAGGGTTTCCAAGTAAGGCCCAACTTGGGATTTATGAAGTGAAAATAACGGTCCACAGCGATGGTGGGATTATTCCGAAATCCTTCAATCTGGTACCGCAAACCGCGGTACTGCAGGTCGGCGTAGAGTTCCCAATGGTTGTGGGGACGCCAGGAGGATTTCAGATAGGTGTTCCAGTCGGTTTTAAAAGCAGGATAATGGTACCACAAGTAATTGTCCGGAAAGAATCCATTCTGGCTCCAAATCACGCGCCCCTCGTGGATACCATCATAATAGGAAGCCATGGCCCCCCACACCAACTCTAATGCAGGCTTACTATAAATAAGATTGACCAGACCACCATAAAACCAGTTTTTGAGCCACAGCTGCCTGATAATATCGGTGGCAGGAAGCGTATCGCTAGAAGGTAGTTGATAGCGGGAGGGATTTTGGGAAGCCTTATATTGCTCATAATAACCTGCTCCTTGGACCGCAAAAAGGCCAGCATTCAGTGTCAAAGCCGGTCTAATTTGCTGGTTCAGGTAGATACGGTACCAGGTTTGGCGGTAGTTGTCGGTTTCATTTTCATAGGGAGTTCCCGGTCTTTCGGTGCCGGCCACATTGGCGCGTCGGGCGCTATCGGCCCAGGAACGGGGAATACCGTACCAGGCCTGGTAAGTTTTCTCCTGACCGCTAAATACGCTGGCTTTCACAGTGGTACGGCGGCCATAGTAGCAGAGCGCTGTGAACCAGGAATTCAGACGCGACCAGGCCCGGTCAATGTAACCTTCACTGCGGATCTCTGAGAGGCGTACATCGGCTGTAAAATGGTCATTAAGAAGGCCGGTACCAGCTTTAAAAGTAGTGCGACGACTCCCAAATGATCCGTAGGTGGCTCCCAGTTCAGCGTAGGGTTTATCCTTAAGTTCCAAAGTACTAATATGGATGGAGGCTCCGTAAGCGCCCGGTCCGTTGGTGGAGGGACCCACACCACGCTGCACCTGGATAGAAGCGGCGCTGCTCACCAGGTCGGGCATGTTCACCCAGAACACCCCCTGGGATTCGGCATCATTCACCGGCACTCCATCAATGGTCACATTGGTGCGGGTGATATCGGTGCCACGGATACGCAGATTGGTGTAACCAATTCCATTGCCGGCATCTGAGCCGGCTACTGTAGCCGGTAAAGTGCCAAGAAGGATGGGAATATCCTGACCAAGATTTCGTTTTTCCAGCTCTTCGGCCCTTAAATTATTCTGAGGAAATGGAGCGCTTCCCAAACTGCGCACGCCCACTACTTCCACGGGCTGAGCCAGCACAGGTGCAGGTTCCAGGGCCACTTCCAGGCGGGGACCGCGCACCGTATCGGAGCGGAACTCTCGGGTGCGATAGCCTAGGAGCTGGAGACGAAAAACTTCGGTCTGAGGACTCGGTGCGGGTAGGTAAAACAGCCCTTCAGCATCTGTGAAACCCAGGTAGCCCGAACGGCTACCTGTGATGAGCACCCCCGACAAGGGACGGCCCGTTTCAGCATGGAAGGTGCGGATCTGAAGCCGTTGTGCGAAGGAATGGGTGAGAACGAAGCCCCCTAGGATAGCGAAAAGGAAAAATTGCTGTTTCATACGCAGGCATAAGGCTGCGGGAAAAGGCTCTGAACACACCCACAGGCCTGAGCCTGCCTCGCGGCTTTCCCTACGCCGGTATTACCCGGGTCAGGTTCAGCGGGTATCATCTCAGCCCTGACCGGTGGTCAGAGCACCCCGAAGCCAGTACAAATATACAAAGAAAATATGGAGCGAAACTTATTAAATTGAAAAAATCCTTTCATCGCTTCGGGATTTAAAAATTTGTTTGCCACATACGAAGTTCCAAATTCCAGGGATGTATAATTAACCAACCCTCATCTAAAAGCTCAAGTTTGCTCTTATATACATTGATTTTGTAGGATCCTTGAGATGATAATATCCGTTGGATGAACAAAATGAGTCCTTCAATCATGATGGATTCCCACATATTGCCGCCTTACAATTACATAGCCATGAAAATAACCCACCCCATCGTAAATATCTTTTACGATGGAAACGATAAACATGAGTACATTTAGGAATCACCTTATCACGAAAAGTTTCATCCCACCGATAATTCAGCCAATCCGATCAGAAAAATGAGTTCGTCCCCCGCAGCTCAAAATAAGCATCTCAAATGCCTTGATGCCTACGCCCTTAAAAAATCCCGATTTTTCAAGACATTTCCAAACTAAACAATTCGGGGGCAATCACATTGTATGGATATCGTTCAAAACTCATCAGACCTTTGCCTACTCTTTGACCCACATGAAATTTTGAGTGTTTTCTTGCATCCTCATTTTCACCAACTAACCCTTCAACCGGGCACCAAATAAACCCAAGGATTTGAAAGCAGCGGATTGTACGCACACTGTGGGGAGAATTCCCCATACAATTTGTATTTGCGCATCATCCCAACCTTTGCTCGCTCAAAACAATTTCCATTCGGAATCCCTTTGCCCCAAAGTCCTGCTGATTACCATGTATCCGGTTCTTGGAATTCGCTTTTCTAAGTTGTTGGAATAGTCTTTAAATCCGGTCTGCCAAAAGCCATTCTTGATTGATAAAAAGTATAATAGGACCAATTATCAAATACAATTGGCCTGATTTGTCAAAGAGTTATTTCATTTGGGCCATCCCCTCCGCAAAAAAGGCTGAAACACTCATTCATGTATTTGAAGCCCATCATTTTCATGTAGGCTTTTCTAAAATCCAAAACTGTTAAATAAAACCCCAAGGCTCCTTCACAATACTAACCCAAAGCTAACAAAATCGTCCAGAGGCCAAGATAAACTTATATTAAAAAGATTTAAAAATTTATAGAAGCTTCGTTAGATATCAAATTTACTCCAAAACTGCAACCTTAGTACCTCCTCTTTCAATTCATTTTCCAGCGCCTGCAACAGATCGTGGCGCGCCTGGTCGTCTGCAAATGGCCGGAATCCTTTTTGTTCCAAATATTGTAGCCAATAGCGGGAAGATGATGCACAATTTTCCAAGAATTCTGGGGTTTGGCATACCTGAACCAAGGCCAAAAGAAGCACGGCCAGAATGCGGTAATTATTGTCAATTACCTTGCGCGTAAGAAGGGCAGCGTTGGTCCCCATGCTCACAATATCTTGATTGTCGTTGTTATTGGGAATGGAATGCACACTCACTGGGTTAGAGAGAGTTTGGTTCTCAGCTGCTGCACTGACGGCTGTAAACTGAATGCCCTGGAGCCCGAAATTAAGACCCGGACGACCCCGGTTTGCAAACGGCGGAAATTGTCCATTGAGTTTGGGATTCATAAGAAAATTCAACTGCCGCTCGGCCAGTAAGCCCAGCTTTGTGAGTCCTATGCGCAGCTTATCCATTTCATAAGCCACGTAATCACCATGGAAATTTCCTCCGTGTAATACATTCTGGGCCTGCGGAATCACTACGGGATTATCATTAACGGAGCAAGCTTCATTCAGCAAAATCTGTTCTGCCTGGCGGGCAGCATCCCAGATTGGGCCCAAAATCTGGGGCACGCATCGCAGGGAGTAATATTCTTGAACTTTGTCTTTGAGAATACTTCCGTGGGTTTCTTTTTCGTAAAGGTGGAGGGGGCGCAGCCGGGTGAGTCGGGAATCACGTAAAAATTTGCACATAAACCGAGCCACGTCCCGCTGACCTTGGTGGGGCTTGGTTGCAGATAATTCCTCCGAAAATTGATCCGTATAAGAACGAACCACTTCATTCAAAAGGCAGGAAGCCAAGAGGCTTATATGAAGCTGATTATAAAGATGAAGAATATTCAGCAAGCCCAGACCCGTCATGACGGCCGTACCATTCATGATAGAAAGCCCTTCCCGGATGTGGACCTCCATGGGTTGCAGCCCCTCAGCATCTAACGCTTCCTGTATAGCGCGTACCTGTCTTTTATAATAACATCTACCTTCCCCAATCATTCCTAGGGCCAGGTGTGCCAATTGCACCAAATCACCACTAGCTCCTACACCACCCATTTCGTAAATAAGCGGTAAAATGTCCCGGTTCAGAAATTCTTTCAATAGCTCTAATGCAGAAGGATGAATACCGGATAATCCACGGCACAGACTCTGCAATCTCACTAGTATCACAGCTCGGCATTCTGCTGGGGAAAGCGCCGGTCCTCCCCCGCATGCATGGCTTCGGATCAGGTTATATTGCAACTCTTTTTGATGACGCTGATTAATTCGGTAAGGAGCCATGGGGCCAAATCCCGTATTTATCCCATAAATCACTTTGCCTTTGTTGAACTTTGATAAAAACTCAAAAGAAAATTGAACTTTCTGGAGTACGGCAGGAGCAAGCTCCACGGGCTCTTTTAGAAGTACAATCCGTCGAAAGTTCTCTAGTGTTAAACCGTTTTCCCCAATGAGAATGGCCATTTAAGAGAGTTCTTATCTTTGGCCAACAAAAAAACAAAACCCAAACTTGTTCCGCACAGACGTACTAGTAATAGGCGCCGGACCATCCGGTACGGTAGCTGCGGCAATCGTTAAAAAAGCCGGTCTGAGCGTTCGCATCGTAGAGAAAGAATCTTTTCCCCGCTTTGTTATCGGGGAGAGTCTGATCCCGCGCGTGATGGATCATTTTGAAGAAGCGGGATTTTTACCAGCCCTGCACCGTTGCAATTGGCAAAAAAAGTTCGGTGCCCGATTCAAGAAAGGTGATGTATGGTGCGAGTTTGATTTTAGTGAACAATTCACAAAGGGTTGGACCTGGACTTGGCAAGTCCCTAGGGCTGAATTTGACATGGTCCTAGCGGAAGAGGTGCAGAAGCAAGGTGTGCCTATAGACTTTAGGGCTGAGGTCGTTGGTATCACTTTAGGCAAGCCCTATTCCGTGACCGCGGTTCGCCACTCCAGTGGCCGAGAAGAACGTATTCAGGCCCGTTTTATCATTGATGCTAGCGGATACGGCCGAGTGATTCCTCGATTGTTTGGTATGGAACGCCCAACCCCCTTACCTCCCCGAAAAGCAATCTTCGTCCATTGTTACGATCATTTGAGGCCCAGGGGGCGCGAAGGTTGGATGATCTCCTTTGTGGTGCACCGAACGGATGTGTGGATTTGGGTGATTCCTTTTAATAATGGGATTACTTCACTGGGAGTGGTGGGAGATCCCACGTACATTAACCGTTTTGGCCATGATCCGGAAATGGCTCTCCGGACCATCGTGGATCATGACCCCAACTATTGCGATCGTTTCCGCAACGTTGAATATCTCTGGAAGCCCCGCGTGCTGGAAGCTTATTCCGCTACCACTTCTGACATGTGGGGCCCGGGATTTGCCATTGTGGGTAACAGTGTAGAATTCCTAGACCCGGTGTTTTCCTCCGGTGTCATGTTCGCTACGGAAACCGCTAGCTTGGCAGCGAAGATGGCCATTCGTCAACTGCAGGGGGAGAATGTAGACTGGAAGAATGATTATGCAGCCTACATCCGTCGTGGGGTAGATGTATTCCGTACCTATGTTTGCTCGTGGTACGACGGAGCCCTCCAGGACGTGTTTTTTGCTCCCGAACAAAATCCTGAAATCAAGCGTCAGCTCACCAGTATATTGGCCGGTTATGTCTGGGATGAAAATAATCCCTTTGTGAAAAAGCATGAAACCCTAGTATACATCCTGAGCCGCTATTTGCGAAGCCGCTACACACTTCCTGTGGCCACTGTCCCCTAAAATGACGGAAAAAGGCGAAACCGGCAATAGCGGATAGTACGTCCCTCCTCCAGGAACATCCTCTCATATTTTGTGGTGACTGACCGCAATATGTGGTCTGCCGGGAGCTCTAGATGGACATCAGAAATGTATTCCTCTAATAGAAGGCCTTGGGTATGCACCACTTCCAGAGTAAAATTCATTAAAATTTCGTTATCTGTTTTCAAGTGTACGCGGGCATAAGGTAAAGCGAAAGATCTATATAAATCTAAATACCGAGGATGAGTCAATCGTCTGTGAGCTCTAGCCCTGCGGGGCTGGGGATCCGGAAAGGGAAGCCAGAATTCTTCCACTTCATCATCCGGACCGAACACCCTGTCAATTAAATGCATTTGAATGCGTAAAAAGGCCACATTAGGCAATCCCTCTTCAAGGGACTGCCGAGCTCCTTTCCAGATCCGGGCTCCTTTTTTGTCCACCCCAATGAAACGTTTTTCAGGAAAGAGGCGTGCCAGGGCTAATGTATATTCCCCACCACCGCATCCCAACTCCAAAACCAATGGCCCTGGTCCTGCTTTAAAAAATTGTTTCCAGCGGTTACGCAGAGGATACGGAGAAGGACCTAAGAGCTCCTCAAAAGAGGCCTGCACAACATGGGGCATCCTTGCATTTTCCTCAAATCGCTGCAGCTTGTTACGTCCCATCAGCCCGTGATGATTATTTCTTCGAGAACGGCCGTTGGCTTCATAGGTGTATTATAACGTTCCTGATTTTCTGGGGTGGGGCTATTCAAAGCATCAATCACGCAGCGTGCCACGTCTTCGGGCTTGAGCATGCCCTCAGGTAGTGACTCCTCTCCACCCCATGAGTCGGTAAGAACGGGGCCCGGGTACACATTTATTAGTCGAAATCTCCGGGCCGACCAATGGTTCCTAAGCTCCTCGCTATATAATTTGAGACACAACTTGCTAAAAGAATAGGAGACAGCATCCAGGCGAGGCTTCAGGGCAGCTATGGATAGAATATGGACCAGATAACGGATTTCAGACGGATCAGACAAAGCCATCCATCGTTCGGTAATGAGACGTGGGCTTAGATAATTTACAGCCATGCATCGGGCCCACACTTCTCCCTGTCCATAGGAATCGGCTTTGTAGTACCCGGCGTTATGAACAAGTAGTGTTGGTACTCCATGTTGTTCCATCCAATTAACAAACTTATTTGCTGCCTCTTCAGGAAATTGTAGGTCGGCTTGTATATATAGTCCACTCCTGGGGAGGCAGGCCTGGTAAGGCGGTGATTTTCCATGTCCGGCCACGCACCAACCGTGCCATTCAAGACTTTGCACCAGGGCCCGGCCAATGCCGCGATTTGAGCCTGTAACCAAAGCCAGGGGCTGCATGCTCAAGGCCTGCAAAATAAAAGTCTGATCTGGGAATCCGAGAGCGCCTGCCACTGACCGGGAGCCATACCTTTTAATTCAAGAGCACCGATAGCGGTGCGAACCAAACGAAGCGTGGGATGCCCTAGGGCGGCAGTCATCCGGCGTACCTGGCGATTTTTGCCCTCCGTAAGGCGTAACTGGAGCCAACAGTACCGTTTTTGACGTCGGAGCACCGGAGGGGGTACGCGCTGGGGAAGCCATTCAGGCGGAGCGACAATTTCAGCCTCACAGGGAGCCGTAAGGTAAGGACCGCGATTTTTTATTTTAATAAGGACTCCTTCACGTAGCCGTTTAAGGACTCGTTCCTCTGGTATTCCTTCCACGAGAGCCAGGTAAGTCTTTACAATCTGACTACTCGGACGAAGCAGTGCGGTATTAAGCCGCTTATCGTTGGTCAGAATAAGAAGGCCCTCACTGTCTTCATCCAGCCGTCCCACAGGATAAACATCTTTAGGAACATCCAAATACTGGCCTAAAGTGGTTTTGCCCGGTTTAGGCGAAAATTGGCATAGAACCCCGAAGGGTTTAAAGAAAGCAAATGTGCTCCTTGAGCTCACATTAATATTTTAATTTCTGTCTCATTTTTTAGGAAGTGTACACATGGAATTCTAATCATAATCTAATAAAAATTTTTTTTCAATATAATTAAGACCTTCCATTTATAATAAAGTGAACCATTAGAAAGGTAAAAACCATTATTGGTTAACTCCTATCTTCAGAAATATATTTTAAAAACAAATTAAATTTCTTCCAAGCATGAAAATTAAATTCATCTTAATCAATTCCCTTCAATGTTAAAAGAAAAAAACGAGAAATTTAAAAATTGAAAAGCAAAATTAAATTCAGACAATCAATCAAATTATCATAATTTATCAGATAAATCACATTTACATTAAATGGGACTTACATTTAAGCCATTAAAAAATAAATTAAGACTTATGTTTATCTACTTCTAAAATTATCTTATCCAGAGTGCTCATCAGAAGGGGCTTGGTCACGAAGCAGGCTACTTGGGGGAAAGCTTTAGAAAGTTCTCGGTCTCGCGGGTCAATAGAAGAGGTAAAGATGGAGACGGAAGTATTTTTCAATTCCGGTATTTTGGAGATGGATTCCAGAAACTCCCATCCATCCATCACGGGCATGTTGATGTCCAGCATAATGAGGTCGGGAATTTTCCTTTTTTGGTTTGCAGCGGCCATTAAATCTTCTAGGCATTCTCCGGCACTTTTAAAGGTTTTACACTCTCTAAAAGCGGGGTGATTCTCCAGCAACTTCTTAGCAATCAGAAGTACAATTTCGTCGTCGTCCACTACGTAGGTGAGTTCAATCTCCCTCATAAAAAAACACTTTAAAAGTGGAACCCTTACCCGGCACGCTCACCACGCTGATACTGCCCCCCATAGCCTCAGCCTGCACCCGACACAGGTAAAGACCAAGGCCCCTGGCGTCGGCGTTGCCATGAAACGTGCGATAAATATTAAAAATCTTATCCCCGTAACGATTGAGATCAATGCCCAGTCCGTTGTCTTTAACTTCCAAAACTTTAAACCCTCCGGAATTATAGAATGATATTTTAATGATTGGAGGGCGCCCTGGATGCCTATACTTAATGGCATTGGTGAGCAAATTCAGGAAAATACTTTCAAAATAGGAGGGAATGGTTCTTAGCTGGCTGTTAGGGCGAATGGTGTTCACCACGGTGGCACGGGCTTCGTAAATGGCAGCTAAAACGCTATTGATCACTACAGTTACCGACTGAGCCACATCTATTACCTTCTTTGGGCCCAGAGGACCCGAATGGAATTGGACCACGGAATTGAGGTCTTTGATGGAGGCGTCCAATTTTTCCAAGTTGCTTTTTATGAGTTTCAGAAAACCTCCATTTTCTGCAATAGAATCAGCCAGGCCCAGCTCATTGAGCTCAAAAAGGGAAAGCATGTTGGCCACATGGCTTCGCAGGTTGTGGGATATGGTATAGGCAAAATTGAGGAGGCTCTGGGTCTGCAGGGCATTTTTATCCACAAGAGTTTCCAGTTTCTTTTGGTAAATGGAGAAATCGGTTTGATCCAGCAAAAGAATGTATAAATCCTCTCTGTCATCCTCATCCTGGCCCCTCAGCGCTGACTCAACCTGAAAATACTTTATGTTACCATTTTTATCCACAAAACGAATGGTTTTTTTGGAAAATGTGTGGGGCCGCCTGAAAATGTTCAAAAAATACTCGCAAATCGCATTTAGTTCATTATCAGCAAGCAACCTTGAAATATCATTGGTTGCATCGTCATTAGGAAACACACCGAAGTTTTCCGAGAAAGCCGGCGAGCATTCCACAATACGGCGACCATCGCGCAACCTTAAAAGAAAAAGGTCTGTACACTGCTCAATGAGTTTTCTCAAAAGAGAAGGATCGGTGATATGCAAGGTCTGAATAGATCGCCGATTTTCCATTCCGCAATGAGTCCTAATTACTATAAACGTAAATGTCAGGCTGGTGGTTATTA
>JANWWQ010000054.1 GCA_025055635.1 Flavobacteriales bacterium | reverse complement strand
GTATAGGAAAATCCCGCGCAGGAAGTACCTTCCATACTTTTGTTGTATGGCAGGGACATCACCCCTCAGAGTGTTTTCCGTTATGCAAGGCAGAAGCTTTGGATGGATAACGGGCATGTGGTGGATGTTTGGGGCACTCTCCCATGCGCCGGCGCAAAATAACATGCTCACTCTGGAAGATGCTGTGAGGGGTTTGTTTACAAAATATAAAATTGAACAATTTCATCCTCTTTGCTGGCTGAATGACACTTCATTTCTACTTACGCGCGATCAGCGCACCGTGTTCATGCAATCCATTCGTGCAGGTGAGCCCCTGGTATGGTTTACGGCCGAATCTTACCCGGAATTGAAAAATCAAGTTCTGAATTCTGCCCGTCTGTCTTCAGATGGTCAGAAGGTCATTTTAGAATTTGGAGACCGCTACATCCTGGTATCCACAAGCCCGGACGGCCCGCGCCAAACCATCCTGAAGCCGAAAAACGGGGCTGAGTTTCACCTTCACGATCAAACCCAATTATTGGCTTATACGATTGAAAACAACGTTTACATACTGAAAAATCAAAACGAGGAAATCACTGTCACTCAAGACGTGGATAAAGGCATAGTAAATGGCAGTGGGTATGTGCATCGTCAGGAATTCGGTATTCATGAAGGATTATTTTGGAGTCCCCAGGGTCATCGTCTAGCGTTTTACTCCAAGGATGAGCGCATGGTAAAAGAATATCCTTTAGTAAACACCAGCGCCCGGCAGGCTGAGCCTAAATTCATCCGGTATCCCATGGCTGGCATGAAAAGCGAGGAAGTAAAATTGAAAATTTACCACTTGGCCACAGGTCGTACTACTACTATCCATACAAACACCGATCCGGAAACATACCTTACATGTGTAACCTGGGCCCCTGACGGACGCAGCCTATACACAGCCCTGCTCAATAGGGGTCAGGATCACTTGGTGTTGTGTCGCTTTGATGCCGAAACAGGCAGCCTCAAGGGCCGCCTCTTTGAAGAAATGCACCCAAAATATGTAGAACCGGAACATCCACTGTGGTTTGTTCAGGGCCAGCCCCACCTATTTGTATGGCAAAGTGAACGCGACGGCTTCAACCACTTATACCTTTATGATTCAGAGGGAAACTTAAAGCGTCAGCTGACTCGGGGTCCCTGGGAAGTGATCCATATTTTAGGTCAGGATCCGCAGGGGGAATGGCTGTATTACACGGCTACCAAAGTATCCCCTCTGGACCGTCATATCTATCGGGTGCATCTGAAAACAGGTCGTTCGGAACCCATTACCAGCGAAAGGGATTCGGGGACCTGGAGCGGCCAGCTCTCCCCTGACGGACGCTATCTCCTGGCTTCCTATCAATCTTCCCGCACCGCTCCGGCTCTATACCTCATTGAAACGAGCACCAAAATAGCTCGTCTCCTTCATCAAAGCCGTGACCCGCTAGACTCTATGGATATCCCCAAGCCTCGGCTCGTGACCTTTACCGCGGCGGACGGAAAGACTACCCTTTATGGTCGGCTCACCACACCCCGTTTAGAACCTGGCCGCCGATATCCAGTGTACTTATATGTGTATGGTGGGCCTCACGCTCAGTTAGTAACCCATACCCGCCTGTGGGGCGGCAGTCTAATGGACAGTTACATGGCCAACCAGGGCTTTGTGGTCCTCACCGTAGACAACCGGGGCTCAGCCCACAGGGGATTAGAGTTTGAAAACGTTATCCACCGGCGTTTGGGTTATCATGAAATGCAAGACCAGGTGGTCGCCCTCCGCCAACTCTTCCGTTTGCCCTTTGTGGATTCCACACGGGTGGCAGTGCATGGGTGGAGCTTTGGAGGGTTTATGACAATCTCCCTCATGCTTAACTATCCCGAACTGTTTGATGTGGGTGTGGCAGGAGGACCTGTTACGGACTGGAAGTGGTACGAAGTGATGTATGGCGAGCGCTACATGGATACCCCCCAGGAAAATCCCGAAGGCTATCAGGCCACTTCACTTTTGGATAAGGTACAAAACTTAAAAGGAAAATTATTGATCATTCATGGCCTTCAGGATGATGTGGTGGTGCCCCAGCACAGTCTGGAACTGGTTGAGGCTTTTATCAAAGCCGGTAAGCAGGTAGATTTCTTCCCTTATCCTAGTCATCCCCATAACGTGCGAGGTAAGGATAGAATACATCTGATGGAAAAAGTTACGGATTACTTAATTAAAAATCTGATTAATAACTGAAACTTATGAACATTAATTTAAGTCACAAAGTCAAGTTGAAAAATTTCAATAGATTTATACTCCATTTTTAATTAATCAGTTAGGTTAAATTTAAGGCTTAAAAAAGAAGGTTGAATTAAAATGTAAAATAGAAATTTTGAAAGATTTATTTTAAGTGAGAACTTAGCCTTATCATGTAGTAAATGACAACTAGTATTAATTTTTAGAAGCTTGAGACTTAAAGTGAGAAATTTTATTAAAAGAATTTTCTGGAAGAAAAAATTTTATGTTTTAATTAAATGAAAAGAATATAAGTTTCTATTTCAAATCATTTCTTCTTAAGATCTATTGCTAAGCGGATTTAAGCCTCGTGTTCAAAGAGGAAAGGAAGTGATGAAGGGTTCTTTTTGGGATGGTCCGGGCCGATTTCCTGCCAATTTAAGGGAAAGTGGTTAAATAATATTAATCACATGCTGCATGCTGTGAAGCTAATTCCTACTATTCTTCAAAACAGGCATTCTTGAGGAAACTTTTGAACTTGAGGGGCATAAATTTCAACAACCACGATAATCCGCCAAATGGCTTTTCCTAGGGAGAACTTGGTCAACTTTTTGGATACTCATACCTGCTCAAAAGATTATTTACCCTCCCCATTTACCAGGAGGCACAACCCTTTCAAGCTAAAACTTGGCCGCTTTGTTGAAACGTCCAAACCTTTGTGGAGAAACATTATGAAAACGCAGGCACCCCTATAAAAGTGCAATTACCTTGATTAACCAGACTAGAACTCTTTGAGGCGTTTCAGTGATTATGTTGCAATCTTCAAAAGAAAAATTATTCGGATGGATTGGCAATTGCACATTCGGGTTTTTGTTGATTTTATTTTCGGCTGAGCGCCCGAGATACAGCTTGCTTCCATTCGGTCTTTAGTCGTTCGGCTTTCCGAAGGTCCAGGCGTGGCTCAAAGATGGATTCACCATCGGAATTAGTACTGATTGAGTGACCGATGGCTTCAGCGGCCAGGCACACGGCTCCCCAGGCCGTCATTTCCTGCATGAGGGGACGCTTCACAGGAATTCTGAGAATATCGGCTAGAAATTGCATGAGAAAATTATTGGCCGTTGCGCCGCCATCCACAGAAATGGCTGTCAGGGGTGCGTCCCTGTCCTTGCACATGCACTCCAACACCTCCCAGGTCTGATAAGCCATTGACTCCAAAGCCGCGCGCACGAGGTGGGCCCGCGTAGTGCCCCGCGTGATACCCGTGATCAGGCCCCGAGCTTCCATGTCCCAGTAAGGAGCGCCCATTCCTACAAACGCCGGCACAAAGTACACGCCATCATTATCCTTTAAGGAGGAGGCCAAGGCTTCGGACTGGCTGGCGTGATCTAAAATTTGCAACCCGTCCCGAAGCCATTGAAGGGCTGCGCCGGCTATGAATACGCTACCTTCCAGGGCATAGTTTGTTACGCCTCCTTTTTGCCAGGCAATGGTAGTTAATAAGCCATGACGAGAAGGTACGGGTCGAGTTCCTGTGTTCATGAGCAAAAAGCAGCCCGTGCCGAAGGTATTTTTGGCCTGACCCGGTTCCCAGGCGCCGTGGCCATACAAGGCTGCCTGCTGGTCGCCCGCTAGGCCCGTGATCGGAATGGGCTTACCCAGAAAATCGGCATGCAGCATCCCTACAAAACCGCTGCTGGGCACCACGCGTGGCAGCCACTGGGGTTGCACAGCCATCCTCTGCATTAATAGAGGGTCCCATTGCAGCCTGTTGATGTCAAACAGCAGGGTCCGCGAGGCGTTGCTTACGTCAGTCACGTGGAAGGCCCCAGCCGTCATACACCAGACCAGCCAGCTATCTATTGTGCCTAGGCGGAGTCTTCCAGATCGGGCGGCATCCCGTACCCGGTCACTATGATGGATAAGCCAATGGATCTTGGTTCCGGAAAAGTACGCATCGGCCACCAGCCCTGTTTTTTCTCGGATGTAGGGCTCCAGCCCTTCCTCCCGCAAAGTGTGGCATAGATCGGCCGTGCGGCGGTCTTGCCACACAATTGCTTTTTCCAAAGGAATACCGCTGTGACCATCCCAAGCCACCACGGTTTCACGTTGGTTAGTGATACCCACGGCCTGAATTGCCGAAGCTTCTAGGCCGGCAGTCGCCAAAGCCTCGCGCATCGTGGCCAGTTGGCACTCCCAGATTTCCTGGGCGTCGTGTTCCACCCATCCGGGGTGAGGAAAATGCTGGGTGAACTCTTTTTGCCCCACTCCGAGCACCCGACCCGTGTTTGAAAACACGATACTGCGGCAGCTCGTCGTCCCCTGATCAATACCTAGAAAATATGCCTCTGCCACTGCCTGCTCAGGGAATTTTTTGCAGCGTTTGCCTTTTACCTGCCTGAGGCCTAGGGGAGGAAACGGCTTCGCGCGGCTCCACCATTTTTTTCAAAAGTTGCTGCAGCTCGGCTATTTTAAATTTGTCAAATACTTCCTCCTGACGGGCTTGTTCCAGAGCCCGATAAGTCATCTTCAGAGCATTCTCACTGTCACCGGTCTTATGCAAAAGCATGGCGTATACGGCTATGTTCTCATAGTGAGGAGAAAGCAAAATACTCTGGGCTGCCCAGGAAACGGCTTGCTCCAGGTATTCCCGATCATTTACATGCAACACAAAGTTGAGCGCATGCTCATATAAAAGACGTGGATTATTGGCGTACAGATCCCCAATGCACTGAGAGGCGTAACGGGCATACTGAGGATAGTTTTTCACGCGGAGATAATAATCAGTTTTATAGCCGTTCTCAATGAGTTTTCTTTCTTTCTCCGTTAAATCCGGTTCGGTAATTTGCAGGACCTTCATGTATAGGTCCAATGCCCTACGGAATAACACATCATCGTCAGCTACAACGGCCCTTTCTTTATCCATTTGAAATATACGCACGGCATGTTCCTTCACTTCCATCGCTCCGAAACGTTCCACAAATAATTTCAGATTGGAATAAAAAATGTCAAAATATCTATCGTCCGTGGTGTTGCATAATTCTTTCAGAAAGCGCCAGGAGACAGGAGTGGCAAGCTGGGCGGGCGTTCGGTTTTCAATGTAGCGTCGCATTACTTTTATCTTCAGTGCGCGCTCACCCCGATATTCCAAAAATCGGGTATAATCTTCATAAAAATCGTCCGGAAGATTATTTTCTGTTTCAAACTGGGCGTACATTTCCACCATCAAGGCTCCGAAATTGCGCCCTGCTTTAG
The DNA here is from genome assembly GCA_025055635.1 of Flavobacteriales bacterium. Lineage (GTDB taxonomy): Bacteria > Bacteroidota > Bacteroidia > CAIKAF01 > CAIKAF01 > JANWWQ01. The sequence goes on along the minus strand of JANWWQ010000054.1, from coordinate 9,645 downwards.
CCAGCCGCATCATAGTACTTTTTTCAAAAAAACCTGCATCCTGATAAATTAAACTTTCATCCTTGGGATTTAAAAACAAATAGGCCGGCGTGGACGGAATCTTGTGTGTTTTGCAGAATGAGGTACCAAAATCATCATCGCAATTGATTTTCAGGCATACAAAAAATTTGCTGAAAACTTCTTTCAATTCCGGTTCATTGAGAATAATATTTTCCATCTCGTCGCAGGGGCCGCAAATATTGGAACGTATGAATACAAAAAGATTTTTTTTCTTTTTGCGGGCCTCATACAATGCTGCATAATAGGTTTTATCACTAAATAAAGGCTTTTTGCTTAAAGGAAGTCCATGGACAGGTTTGAGGCCGTGGGCACCCAGAATGGCTATCCAAAAAATAAAATTTAATGAAAAATTTTTCATTAAGGTTTACCGATCAGAATCTTTGAGTACAGCCATGGAAATTTTCTCTTTGACAATGTGCTCAATACCACGGGTTTTGTTTCCGTCCCGTATGATATGACCGTCCATATAGGGAATACAGCGGGTGTAATCGGGGGTGAGGCAAAACCGAACATCCTCTTCCAGATTGAGGGAAGCGAGTCTATTGCGGTGGGAAGAGCCCTCTAAAAATTCATAAAATCGGCCCTCAGAAGCTTTGAATAGGGTCACTGAAGCTATTGCCGCGTCGCTGTCAACGGCATAAGAAAATCCTTGTTCCAGAAGGCGCGCGGTAAGGGCTCCCGCAAAGAGGGTGTCTTCTAAATTAAAGCGGTTTTTCCAACCGGCACACAATATCATGGTATCCATCTGAAGGCGACCGAGTGCTTCCGCCAGGGCCGAAATATTTAGAAATGACCCGATCAATACCACATCGCTCTGAGCGGCCGCTTCAATGGCCTGCGTCCCGTTGGTAGTGGTGATCACGAGGGTTTTTCCTTTAACATGGGGACCCATGTAATCCCGCGGACTGTTACCGAACTGAAAACCTTCCACCACACGTCCTCCGCGTTCAGCAGCCAAGATGCAATTTTCGTCCGCTTTATAGTAGTAGGTATCTTCCACCTCCGCCACAGGAATCACCTGCTCTACGCCGTGTTCAAAGGCCGTACAGATGGCGCTTGTGGCCCGCAGAATATCCACCACCACGGTGATCGTTTCACTTGAGGCATACAGGTGATAAAGCGCCGGTGTAAAACATACTTTGACGATAGGCATAGCATTTATGGAAAACGAAAGTAAAATTTTTCCCCGACAATCCGGAAACCTCAGATATGTTTCTCGGCATGATAAGAAGAACGTACCAGGGGGCCGCTCTCCACATGGGTAAAGCCCCTTTTCAGGCCTTCTTCTGCCAGCCTCTCAAATATGTCGGGATGCACAAATTCCTTTACGGGTAAGTGGTTTTTGGTAGGCTGAAGGTACTGCCCTATGGTGATGATAGACACTCCCACTGAACGGAGGTCGTCCATCGTTTCCAGGACTTCGTTGTAGGTTTCTCCCAATCCCAACATAATGCCCGATTTTGTGGTGAGGCCGGCATCCTTCAGGCGCTTGAGTACTTCCAGACTCCGGTCGTAACGGGCCTGCACGCGTACTTGGCGGGTCAGGCGCCGCACAGTTTCCAGGTTATGAGAAACGATTTCAGGAGCTACTTCAATGATTTTTTGAAGATTTTCCCATTTACCTTGAAAATCGGGAATGAGTGTTTCCAGGGTGACCCCCGGGTTTAGCTGTCGTACCAGGCGCACGGTTTTCGCCCATATTTCGGCCCCGCCATCTGGTAGGTCGTCTCTATCAACTGAGGTTATAACCACGTGTTTTAATCCCATTAGCCGGACGCTTTTGGCTACCCTAAGTGGTTCGTAGGGATCCACAGGCTCTGGTCGCCCGGTAGTTACATTGCAAAATCCGCACGAGCGGGTACATACATTACCCAAGATCATAAAGGTAGCCGTACCGGCTCCCCAACATTCCCCAATGTTTGGACAGTTTCCACTTTCACAAATGGTGTGAAGACGATGCTCGCTTACAATAGATCGTACTTTGAGATAGGTTTCTCCTGTGGGTAATTTCACTCTTAACCAGGGAGGTTTGGGACGCCTCAATACTAATGGTTCAGTTTCAGCCACGATCAACATAGCAAAAGTAGGTCAGGAAAGCTTATTAATTCAAGTTAATTCAAGGATGCAAGAAAAGCGGCTACATCCACACCATCGGCATAGTCCCATGGAAGTGGATACTGAGCCCTTCCTGGTGCCACGGTACCACTTAACCATGGGACACGCCCCACAACCACCTGAATAGCCTGGCGATTGGCCTCAAGAAAGCTCTGAACCTCTTTGGACGTCCGATAGGTCATGTAGTGGACCATGGACACAGGCGCATGTACCTTTTCTGAACGTACCAGGAGGCAGGGACCAGCCTCAATGAAAGGAATTCGGCTCAAATGCAGCACGGCTTTCCGATAATCATAATTATTGCCGTAGCGGTGATGGTTCAGAAGTTCGGAGTAGGGTTCCAGTGCCCGCTGTAGACCCGACCATTCATATCCTTCAGGCACTAAGAGGTAGGCCACGTTGCGGCAACCCCGCCCAAAGTAGCAGACAATATCCAGGGCCAATCCCTCCAGATCGGTCTCCGATTCTTGGCCAGTAAGTACGGCTACAGATTGGCGGTGCCCCCTCACAATGCGGGGGTATTTTCGGAAATAATAGTCTAAATGTGTGGCCGTGGCCGAAGAGCCTGTAATCAGTATGGCATCAAAGTTTTTTAATGGTAAATCGGCCTCTAAAAAACTATCTTCCCACAAAGCGGGATTCAACTTGAGGAGGCGTTGTAAAAGAAATTGCGGTAGGGCGCGATCTTGAGCAGAGAATTTCAAGAGGGCCTTACACCCCGACATCAGGACGTAGAATATATCGGCAAATCCTACGGCAGGGATATTGCCGGGCAAAACGAGAGCTACTGTGCTGTGCCGTTCTTTATTGCGGTAAGTGGCGGGAGTGAGGTGAGACCATTTTTCCAAGTGCTCCTCTTTCAGAAAATAGGCAATAGCATGGAGAGCCTGACGGATCCAGCGTTTCTCAAACCAGGGATTCTGTTCCAGCGCTTGGGCGATAGCCTCTGCCAAGGTATTTTCCTCGTGGGTCGCTTGGAGTAGTTCGTCCAAATCTTTTCCCAATTTGGCAAAAGACTCTAAGCGCGCAGTGAACCCCTTATTTGCCACGAAGGTTAAATTTGCGCAAATTTCCGCAATGGCTATCATAATCACGGACGAGTGTATAAACTGTGGAGCCTGTGAGCCCGAATGCCCTAATCATGCCATCTATGAGGGGGGCGTTGAATGGCGCATGGCTGATGGTACTGCCCTTCGCGGAATGTACACGCTGATGGATGGCCGCACGGTAGATGCCGAAGAAAAGCAACCTCCCATCAGTCAAGAAATTTATTACATCGTTCCTGATAAATGTACCGAATGTGTGGGCTTTCATGATGAGCCCCAGTGTGCGGCTGTGTGTCCAGTAGATTGTTGCGTGGATGACCCCAATATCCGTGAATCCCGTGAAGAACTCCTACGTAAGAAGGAGCGTCTCCATCTTTTGGTTGCCACGGATAATCAATAATATTTTTTGGGGTAATCGTAGCGTTCCAGCAGACCGATTCCGGGAGATACGTCCTTCCATGAATCCACTTCAAAACGTATTAGGGCGCCTGCGCATGTGGGCATGATTTCTCCTTCTCGATCCACTAACCAACAAAAAAATTCCGAAAGGCCCTCATTATGACCAAACATAGCTGCTAATTGGGCCTTATCGGACAGATTTTGCACTATGTCCAGGAGAGTGCGTCGTCCGGCCAGGTAAAGCCGCGGCTCCAGAACAATAGCGCTTTCCTCTACGCCCCATGCCTTAGCAAATTCTCTGGCCGTCTGTAATGCTCGCAGGGCCGTGGAGCTTAGGATCACATCAGGGCGAGCCACATGTTGAGTCCATACCTTGGCCATCAGGGGGGCATCACGCAACCCCCGTTTGTTCAAAGGCCTTTCGTGGTCGGGTAAATCTGGTTGACTCCAGTCACTCTTGGCGTGACGTACAAGCAGCAGGCGTTTCATAGAGGGGCAGCAAAATAATTATCTAACCAATAATTTATTCTTAATCTTATGTTTTTCTATTTACAATTTCGACGACTAAAGACGCAAGCCCTTCTTGTTCATACATCCTTATGGTGCTTCACATCATACTCTGCTTATTATGTTAAGAATCGAACTTTGATTATCAGGAAGTGGACATATTATCAGGAAGCGGACATATGGGTTTTACTTCACTATTAAATATAGTAGAATTTTCCGAACTCAAGAATTACTTTTGTATCTTGAAAATAAATTTAAAACTGACATCAAAATATCAAAATTTGATTTTTTGCGATATTTTATCATTCAAACTTTTGTTTATTTGAAAAAAATTCCAAGCATTCCTGAATTAGCCACTTTTATATTAATAGACCTAATTTTTTTAATTGCAGGGCAAGCTATAAAATTAAAATTTCTTAAAGAGGCGTTATATAATATCGGCGTAAATTATATGTAAACTATGTAATATTCTTTCTAGGATGCCTTCTAGCTTCTGATATGCTGAGTTTAAAATTCAAAAACTTAAATCCCATATTTATCCTTATTCAAGTGGTTGTTAATTTTTTAGCCATAGAAAAAATTTAAAACTACCTGGAAAGATTTTCTTCTTCTTGGATTTCTCGTAATTTCTTGTGAATAATTGTGTTGCTTCTTGTGAATAATTGTGTTACTCATATCCTAGGCCCTGCAACGGCTTAGACATTTTTATTCCATTTTATTATTCCAAATTCTTAAAACTCTTTGGAATAATATCTTTTATGGGCCAATGGCGGCTCAGAATCGTTTCCCCTATCAGGGCCAGGGCGGCTACCAGTAGAGCATAGAACCATCCTTTGCCATGGAGGGTGGATCGGCTTTCATATCGTTGCTGAAAGGATCGGGGTGTAGCTGTTTCAACCCTTGCAAATTCCCATCCTTGGCGTCGGAGTATTTCATCCAGCTTGGCCGGTGCATATACTTCTGGGTTACTTTCTGGCCCAGTGGCATTCCAGGCCAGAACCCCTGCCAGAGAATCGCCCTGATAGATATTGTACACACCTGGAGGGGGTACCAGGTGATTCATTTGGAAAACAACGCGATTTCCCCAGCGTTGCTGGGCAGGAATAAAGTTTTCCTGGGGCGCTTCGGCGTTCACCCACCGGAAAGGCTCTTCAGAAGAATCAGAGCCTGGGGCAGGTATCTGGGGGGGCTCCTTAAAGGAGTTAGGGTCCGCGGTGTAATAGAGCGCTGTCGTGGCTCGGCTTTGGATGGCAGTCCGTAAAATCAGGGGCACAAAAAGTCCATGTTGCGGCAGATTGCTCCAGGCATTGTCTAGGGGTACTGCATATCCGAATAAGCGTCCTTTGCCTACGGCCAGGCTTTGCAGGAAAGGTTGTCCTCCCGTGAATCTGAGAATTATATCCGCGCCGGGCCAGAATGTAGCATACCACCTATGCGTCCTGGGCATGGCCAGACGCTCATTCTGAAGTTCAAAAATGCCTGAAAAGAAAGGGTGGTGAAGATCAGGGGGGGCCACTTCAGCTTCGGTGTTCTGAAGGATGCCAGGCCAGCTAAGTGACAGTTCCTTTTCCAGCTCTATCACTGAAGCAGGAGTATCAGAAGCCGGCGGGAAAAGAGTTACCCAGCCTCCGCGCTGAAGGAAGTCCCTGACAATACTTGACAATCCTGAGGTCCATTGGCGGATGCCTACCAGAAAAAGGACATCGGTTTTCTTAATGGCAGAGTAGTCCGCTTGCGCTAAAGGAGAAGAGGACACAGAAAAGGCTGGTTCCGTGGAAAGGGCACGGAGCAAGGAAGCGGGATTGTCCTCGTACCAGACGAGGATGTTTCTTCGAAGGGAAGGATGCAGAACCACAAAGAAACGGTTGTCAAAAGAGGCCCCGGCATCCTGCAACCGTAATTCGGTCCAGAGTGATTCCCTTTCGGGCAGTAGCACGGGAAAAGATGTTTCGGCTGTGGAACCCGGTGGAATAGTCAGTAAGGTGGACGCTTTTTTGAGGCCATTCACGAAGAATTCGGCTGGTATTTCGGCCTGTGTGTTACCGTAGTTGCGACACCGAAAATGCAGGATATCCTGTTGTCCTGCTAAAGGGAGGCCTGAAGCCAGCCAAGCTGAATCCACGGCCATATTGGCTGTGCGGGATGCCTGTACAGGCACGCACACCAATTCATCGGGAATGGGACCTGGTAATTGGGCGCTAAGTAAGTCATTCTGGGAGGTCTGAAAATCACTTATTAGAAAAATACTATGGCTTCCTTGGGGGTCATTCTCTGCAGCGAAAGTGGCTACGGCCCTTTGCAACACGGCACTCAATGGCCGTGATTGTGGAGCGATGCGAACCTGGGCCGCCAGGTGGAGCGCTTCATTCAGATTTGTAAAGCGTCCGCCATTTTCCAATGGTGTGCCGGCCAACACCAAAAACCTTGCTCCTTCGCCGAAACCCCTCATAATGGCTTCGGCTGTGGCCCGGGCCTCATCCAAGAGCGTTCCGGCCGCAGCCGGATTATCCATACTAAGGGAGTTATCAATGTAAATGCTAACATATTTTCGGCGTTTTGAGAATTGATCTCCCTGCCTCAGGGGGTAAGCGAAGGCCACTACCAAAGCTGCCACAGTGGTAAGCCTCAAAAACAACATCAATAAATGGCGCAGCCGAGAGCGGCGTGTACTTTCCGTAAGGGCTCTTCGTAGGAAAACAATATCTGAGAAGCGAATTTTCCTGTATTTGCGGAAACGAAACAGGTGAATGATCAAGGGAATGGCCAGTAAGGCCAAGGCTCCCAGGAAAGTAGGATACAGAAAACGCACGGTTTCGGTGACCGATTATCCAAACACTCTACGCAACAGATCGGTGACTCGTGCCGAAGCGTCTGTACGTATTTTAGCCTCCTGTTTTTCAATATACAGGAACAGGCCGTCCAGAGCCTTTTGTGTGGAGTAGGAGGCTAAGTTGTCAGGAATGGGTGGTACCAAAGGCAGGCTGTTATAGGCTGTTGTGAATTCTGTCCAAAGTTGCTGGGCCCCCACCGATTCCAAAGATTGTTGAATTTTGGGCTGAAAAGCATTGAACAGTTGATAGGAGGTTTTTTCTCTTAAGTATTGGGTGGCGGCATTCTGAGGGCCGTTTAAGATGGCAAAGGCGTCCTGAATGGTTAGAGACGTGATGGCTTCAAAGAAAATAGGCTTGGCTTCAATAGCAGCATTTTCTGCGGCTCGGTTAATTTTTAACACAAGCTGATCAGGGAGGCCAGGAATAAGATTTTCTACTACGCTGACGGCCGTTTGGGCTTCAGGTGGGAGCAAAATTTTGACCAGAGGATCCCCGAAATAGCCATCGGTTTTGTGCAATCGCGCTACGGCCGTGTCCGTCCCGACCTTCAGGGCTTCACGTAGGGCAGCGGCTACCTCTTCTTCTGTGAGTCCCGTTTTTTCACAAGATGTAAGGAAAGCAGGGCTAATACATAAAATCCATACAGAAATCCACCACGAAAAGGTTTTTTGCATGCTGGTCATAATGTTCATAGCGTTTTTTAGTATTTTGATAACTTAGGAACAAACTTAGGGCCAAATTAGGCTTCAGGATTACCGATACAGGTAAACAGATCCTAGGAACTGCCGGGGGAGGCCATAAATGTCTTTCATCGTTACGCGGACAGCATAGAGCCCCTGCGGTGCGGGTTTGCCCTTCAAGTCTGTACCATTCCAGGAGGTTTTATAGTCCTGGGTTTCAAACACCAGGTGGCCCCAACGGTCAAATACCCATAAGTGGTAAGTGGTTGTATCAAAACCAATGCCTACCGGCCGCCATACCTCGTTAATATCATTGTCGTTGGGCGTGAAAGCGTTAGGCATGTAAAAGTGCAGCAGTGCGTACACTTTGATTGGCCGATAAGCCGTGCTTTGACACCCCAGGTCATCGTACACTGTGAGAAAAACGTCAAAAATTCCGTATGTGGTAAATTCTATAACAGGATTAAGAGTATCGGTGATCACCCTTCCTAATAGCTCCCATTTGTAGCTTGAAAAGCCCTGGGAAGTGTTGATGAGCTTGCAGGTGGGGAAAAGTAAATCCACGCTGTCGGGCTCAGCCTCAAAAGAGGCTATCAAATTGGGATTAATGTAGTTTTGAACTACGATCTGGCCAGTCAGCTCGCAGCCGTTTTCATCGGTTACGGTGACCACGTAATCATTGTAGGCCATCAGGCCGGTGGCAGTGGGAGTGGTTTGGCCCAACGGGTCATCCCATTGGTAGGTAAAAGTGAGACTGGAGCCCTGTGTGGTGACGGTGGCGGTTCCTTTGCCTTGACTGCAGGTATCAGGCGTCTGGGAGAGGGAGATAGTAAAGGGAATATTCTCCTGTACCTGAAAGTTTTGGGTGATGCTACAGCCTTGCTGATCGGAGATGGTCACGGAATAATTCCCGGCTGGTAGGTTAGAGGCCACGTTGCTGGATGACACGCTGGGCACCCAAGTAAATATATAGGGCGGTACACCCTGGGAGACAAGGACACCTGCTTCTCCAGTGGGTGAGTTGCAGTCAGTAGGAATCACCCAGGAGGAATCCAGTTGAAGGCTATTCACAGCAAAAGAGAGGGGAACGGCCGTGGCAGCAGATGCATAGTTGCCGCATTGGTCAGAAAGGGAGGAGGCCAGAGAGAGCGTGTAATTACCGCTCGCTGTGAAGGCGGGGGCTACTTTAAGCACCACTGTCTTGGAAAAGGGGGCTCCGGCCAGACATTCGTAACTTTTGACGGAAAGGATATTGACGGCTCCATTGGGTCCAGTAAGGTAAAATGTGGAAGGGGAGAGCTGATTGCAATTCACCTTTTCAGAAAAGTGTAGTACCAGTGAATCAGCTGAGCAAGCCACCGGAAGATCCACGCTTTGTAGCGTAGGAGGCTGATTATCAAATACCTGAGCTGTAGAGGCGCTGAAATCAATCAGATATCCGCCCTGGACGCCATTATTTGGATTGGGATACACACTAACCACAAGCACATAGGTTTCGCCGGCCTGAACGGGAATAACCGGATTGTTCTGGGGGGGAGGACCGCCGTTGGCTCCCGTCGGTCCTGGTGTACCTATAAAATTGCAAGATACTTGCAAGGCCGGGTTGTTGTAGATATCAGCGCAGGTAGCGTTGGTGAGGTTGTACACAGCCCAGTCGTAATCATTGGTGGCAATGTGGGGATGAATGGTGAAACTCAGATTTCCCGAAGTCTGGATATTGAAGGAGTACCATACACTGTTCAATTCCCCACCGCCAAGGCAGGAGATGGAAGGATTAATTTCCTGGGCGTTGGCGCCGCTGCCCAGGTAAGCATTGCTGGTGGAATATTGCCACTGACAAACTGGTATGGCTCCAAGGCAATCTTGTTCGGAGACTTGGGCCCAGCTTAGGGGTCCCACCCCCAGGCCAAGGGCCTGAAAAGCTACTTTTGCAGGGATCCATTTGCCTTTAATCACTTTCAAAATAATTCGCAAAGGTACCTTTTTCCTGTGCTAGAAAAGTATAAC
>JANWWQ010000053.1 GCA_025055635.1 Flavobacteriales bacterium | reverse complement strand
CCCTGTGTTGCCCGACCATTATGTGGTGGCCAAAGGAAAATCAAACGGTCAGGTAATTGGTATTCACTCAGAGAACCCTACGCTAACGCTAAATAATCCAAACAGCGGTGTGCCCGTAGCCCTGCGCGGCCGGGTGCCGGTGAAGGTGTGCACCCAAAACGGACCCATCCGCATCGGCGACCTGCTCACCGTGAGCGATAAGGCCGGCCATGCCAGGACAGCCCCCGGTACATGCTACGTCATCGGCCGCGCGCTGGAAAACTTTGAAGGGCCCGGAGAAGGTAAAATTCTCTGCCTTGTGGAAGGCGCCTGGTACAACCCCTCGGAAAGCACGGCCGACATCAGCAGCGGATCGGCCCTCATCCCGCGGGGACAAAAATCCTTCACCATTCTGGACAGCCGCTTCCATGCCAAATCTAAAGCCTTTATCACCTTCACGGGAGAAGGCGGCAGCCCTTACTGGATCGCCAAGGATAAACCGGGGCAATTCACCATCCGTCTGGCCCAGGCCCCTGAAACCGATTTGCCCTTTGATTATTTGATTGAGTATGGTGGACCGGCCCCCGTGTCGGAAAACTCCACACCATCTCAAACCGGCGATGAGGTGAGCTACACGCGTCCCGAAGATTTTGAAACCGGAGGCTGGCAATACGATCCGGTGAAAAATGTGTACTGGCGGCCCGGTAAAGAAGAAGTGCCTCCCGGCTGGCGCTTTGAACCCTTCCCCGAAGACACACAACCATTACCGCCACCGGTTCCTCCTCGTCCTGAATGGCCGTGCTACTACATTCCAGGCCAGGGGTATAAGTATTCCAAAGATGTTCAGAGACTCATGCGTATGGCCGAGGAGAGCGAAAAGGCTCAACGTTAAAGGGATGTGGGAATATTCGCAAAGCCCGCTCCGGCGGGCTTTTTTTATTAGGAAGATTTAGCGTTAATTTTAAGAAATAATGCCTTTGAAAGTTTGGGCAGTGTGAGGTTTTGGTAGGGGTTAATTCAATTAAAACAAATAAAAAATAATTAAAATAATTAAACTTGCATTGAAACTGTTTGTATAGAATTTTTTACATATCCAGCTTGCTCTTAAAACGTAGATGACTTTAATGGAGATATTAACCTGCACAAATGCAGAGTTCACGGCTAAATTTGTCCAACACTAAAAAAGCGCTCCCTTACTCTGCGCCTTCTCGCACAAGTTTTTCAATCGTGGGCGACAGAAATTGAAAATACCTCGGCCTTCACTCAGGATGCACCTTGGCTAACAGGTTGAGGAGGGTCTGCAGACTATCGGCTTCGTGGGGTTGTTTGTCGCGCCGCCAGCGCAGGATACGGGGAAAGCGTACGGCCACGCCGCTCTTATGGCGGTTGCTGCGCTGCAGAGACTCAAAAGCCAGCTCAAAGACCAGCTGAGGCTTCACGCTGCGCACGGGGCCAAACTTTTCCAGGGTGTTGTGCCGGATAAAGCGGTTGACCTCCGCCATCTCTTCATCGGTGAGGCCGCTGTAGGCCTTGGCAAAGGGCACCAGGCGCCCTTCGTGCCACAGCGCAAAGGTGAAGTCCGTGTAGAGCCCAGCACGGCGCCCGTGGCCAGCCTGGGCATAAAGGAGTACCGCGTCCACCGTGTAGGGGTCCACTTTCCATTTCCACCAGATGTGGCGTTTCCGGCCGGACACATAGGGGCTGTCCAAATGTTTGATCATGATACCTTCCGCTCCCCGATCGGGGGCTGCCTGCCGCAGTTGCGCCGCCTCCTCCCAGCTGCGGACATTAAAACCTTCATTCAGCCGCAAAAGATCTCCATCAGGAACTATCAAATTTTCCAGTAAAGCACGCCGATGGCGGAGGGGTTGAGAGCGGATATCCTCTCCCTTGTGCATCAGAAGATCAAAGGCCAGAAACATCACGGGGTATTTTTTCAGGAGGGTGGGCGAAGGGTCCTTACGCCCTATACGCTTTTGTAGCTCAGTGAAGGGCATGACACGGCCCTGGCGCACGAGCAGAATCTCACCGTCCAGGATGGTATCTGAAGGCAAGAAGGAGGCTGCCTGCACCAGCTCCGGAAACGCCTTATCCAGGCTTTCCCCACCCCGCGACCATAAGGCCATCCGCCCCTCCCTACGAACAATTTGACAGCGAATACCATCCCACTTGTATTCCAGCAAAAAGTCAGAGGGTGTTCCCAGGCTCGCCAGCGTATTCTCCACAGAATAGGCTAAACAAAAGGGGAAGGGCTTCAAGGCCAAATCCGGCTCGGACTCCCCGGCAGAAAAGGGATCATCGGCCAGAGGATTCCAATCGCCGGCCACGCGGTGGGCCACGGTCTCCTCAGACAGGCCAAAGGCCTGGGCAAAAGCCGTAATCGCCAGGCGGCTCGCTACACCGAGGCGAAAAGAGCCGGCTATCAGTTTATTGAAAATCAAACGGCCCGTTGTGTCCAGGCTTTTCCATTGGCGCAGAACGAAGGAACGGATTTCTTCATGAGACGCCTGCCTTAGGGAGTTCATGTGGAGCAAAAGGCCGTGGAGCGAATCCTCCGGGGCTCCTGAGGAAGGGCTTGGGGTGGCTTCATCGGCCATCAGCAGCGCCAGCGTTTCGCCCAGGTCGCCCACAAAATGATAGGATTCCTCCACCAGCCAGAGGGGAATACCGCTCAATTCTGCGGCTAAGGCCCGCAACTCAGTGCTTTTAAGGAGGCGCGGGGGCCGCCACCCACTAAATAGCGCCAGGGCACAGCGGGCATCCACGGGCGAAGCCTCCCGAAAATAGGCCGTAAGGAGAGAAAGCCGCTCTCCCGTTGAAGTGGTGGAGTCCAGGGCTTCGCAGAGTTCGGCGAATTGCTTCATGCCGCTTCTTCAGGGGTTTCGGTCCACGCGGTCCGCAGCGCCTCGGCCTGGCGTCCCCGTTCCTGCATGTAACGGGCCAGAGGCTCAGCAAAACCATGGGTGACCCACACGCGCTCCGCCTCGCTCTCTTCCATGGTTTTTAGTAACCCCGGCCAGTCGGCATGGTCACTCAGGGCAAAGCCTTTGTCCAGGTTTTGGCGGCGTTTCATGCCGCGGACAGCCATCCACCCCGAGCAAGCGGCCCGCACAAAAGGGCCGGAAATCCCCGCAGGTAAGCGATCTACCGCAGCGGGTGGCAAAAGGATCACGGCGGGCCCAAGGGATTTTTTGTATTCGGAAAGTGCGCTGTAGTTGCCCGGCCTTATGCCGCAGCGTTTCAAAGTCTGATTGATGATCTCAATAGCCGGATGGACAAAAGGTACTATCCAAGCCTCATTCAGAATGCGAATTAGGCGCTGGGCTTTGCCCAGAGAATAGCCCGTGAGGCACACATGACGGCCCTGCGCCAATTGCTCCGTCACCCATAGGCAAAGGCGTTGTCCCAGAGTTTCGGCCGGTTCCCAGCGGAACACGGGGAGCCCGAAAGTGCTCTCGGTGAGGAACATGTGACAGCGCACGGGTTCAAAAGGGGCGGACAAGCCATCTGAGTGCCGCTTGTAATCTCCACTAACCACACATACTCTTCCTCTAAATTCCAGACGCACCTGAGCTGACCCTGGCACATGGCCGGCAGGATGGAAGCTGACCTGGACCGACCCTAAGCGCAGCTTTTTTCCATAAGGCAAGGTCTGAAGGGAGATGGAACTACCCAGACGGGTTTGGAGCAAAGCACCCGTCACGGGATGCGCGAGGTATAAACGATGCCCGGCGCGCGCGTGGTCGCTGTGGGCATGGGTAATCACCGCTCTTTCCACCGGCTGCCAGGGATCAATATACACATTGGCAGCCGGCACAAAGAGACCCCTGTCGGTCACCTGCACCAGATCATCCATTAACGTCTCGCCTTAAAGCTCAAATTAAACAAATGTCCAAAGGTTGGAGTTATCAGAAACCCAGTAAAGCGGAATGTCAGGACATTAAGGAATTTCAATTAGGAGACAATACCGTCAACTTCTTTTAGCATTTGGAAACACCAAATCGTCAAATTTGTTTTTTAAAAAGATGTCTCATCAATCAGTACTTATCATTGGCGCCGGTCTGGGAGGACTGGCCACGGCCTTGCGCCTCAGTAGCCGAGGATACCGCCACATTACTATCGTGGAAAAGGCCTCCACTCCTGGCGGCAGATTAAATATCCTGGAGAAAGACGGTTTCCGGTTTGATACAGGACCGTCTTTTTTTTCAATGAGCTATGAATTTGACGAATTATTCCGTTGGTGTGGGTTTCCTAATCCCCTCCGCTATCGTCCTCTAGATCCTTTGTATACCGTTTATCTGGCAGGGCATTCGCGGCCCTTCCGCATTTTCAGGGACTTACAAAGGTTGGAAAAAGAATTTGAAGGAGTGGAACCTGCTCTGGCCCGCAAAATGGAACGATGGCTCCGCAATGCAGGCGAAATCTTTAAAGCCACCGAATACCGGGTGGTAAAGAAGGACTTTTCTTCTTTAGCGGAATACCTGTGGGCCCTGGCCGGCGTACCCTGGCGCCATGCCCCGCGCATGTTCATGAGCATGTGGCGCGACCTGGAGCGCCATTTTCAATCCGAAGAGGCACGCATTATTTTTTCCCTGGTTTCATTTTTCCTAGGTAACACGCCATTTCACACCCCGGCCGTTTACAAACTCCTGAGCTATACAGAGTTTGTGCACGATGGTTACTGGAGCGTGGAAGGCGGTATGTACAGTATCGTGGAGAGCATCGTGCACATCCTACAGCAACGGGGCGTACGCTTTGAGTACGAAAAAGAAATCACCGCTCCTATGATGGAAGAAGGCCGTCTCAGAGGATTTAAAACCCGTGACGGTCGCACTTTCCGTGCCGATATCTTCGTGTGCAACAGCGATGCTGCCGCATTCCGCGGATTAGTGTTGGGCCGGCATCGCTGGCAACCTCCGTCTTTGGACAAAATGGAGTGGACCCTGGCGCCCTTCACCATGTACGTGGGCCTCAACACAACCTTACCCTCTTTGAACCATCATAATTATTTTCTGGGATCCAACTTCCGAGATTACGCCCACACCATCTTTACCTCTGCCGAGGCCCCGGAAAAACCTTATTACTATGTGAACATCCCCTCTAAATCGGATCCTTTCTGTGCTCCGGAAGGATGCGAAAATTTGTTTTTCCTATGCCCTGTACCCGATCTCCGATATAAACCCGATTGGAGTGATGCGGAAAAACTGGCTGAAGCCATTCTGAACGATTTTGAACATAGGGTGGGATATCCCATAAGATCTCACATTATAACATGCACTGTGTGGACGCCACAGGATTGGCAACAGCGGTTTAATCTATACCGTGGCAGCGGATTGGGTCTGGCCCATGGGCTTAACCAGATAGGCGGCTTCCGCCCGGCCTTGTGCGACGAGGAGTTTCCAAATCTTTTCTACGTGGGGGCCTCCACCCGCCCAGGCACCGGCCTGCCTATGGTGGTTATCGGCAGCCGCCTGGTAAGCGAACATATCCTTAAGCGGTTTCCCCAACGGGCTGAACTGTCTGAAAAATCAGTTGTTAATATGTAAAGCGCCGTATGGATGCCAAGCACCTTTTTGATTCCGTGTGCCGGGAGCAGGCCGCCCTGTTGACGCGCCGCTACAGTACATCTTTTTCCCTGGGCATCCGTTTTCTGGCCCCCCATCTGCGGCCGGCCATTTGTGCCATCTACAGTTACGTGCGTGTGGCCGATGAGATCGTGGACACTTTTCACGACCATGACAAACGCACCCTTCTGCAGGAATTTGCCCGTGATACCTATCTGGCTCTGGAGAGAGGCATATCTACCAATCCCGTTCTGCATGCATTTCAGAGAGTGGTTCACCAATTCGGCATAGAGCGGGAACTCATAGATGCCTTCCTGGAATCCATGGCCATGGATTTAGAAGGTAGAAATTACAACCACTCTTTATATCAGAAGTACATCTATGGCTCGGCAGAGGTGGTGGGCCTCATGTGCCTGCACGTATTCTGCGAAGGTAACAAGGCCCTGTATGAAGCCCTCGCGCCTGCAGCCCGCAGCCTGGGCGCCGCTTTTCAAAAGGTCAATTTCTTACGCGACATGCGCGCGGACCGTGAAGAGCGTGGAAGGGTGTATTTCCCTGGTGTGGACTTTGAAAAGTTTTCCGAGATCGATAAACGGCTCATAGAGGAAGATATTGAGCGGGATTTCAATCAGGCCCTGGAAGGTTTGCGTCGCCTCCCTCCCTCCAGCAGGCGGGGAGTGTATCTGGCTTACCGGTACTACTACAAACTCTTCCGCAAGCTACGCAAATATTCCCCTGAAAAAATTCTGACCCGCCGCGTGCGCATCGCCAACCACATCAAAATGATCATCCTTTTGAAAAGCGTGGTACGCTACAGGCTCAACTGGCTCACGTGATGGAGCCCCGCTTCGTATACTTGTGGATCAACCTGGGATCCTTGGCTATTCCCTTGATTTTAAGTTTTGATCGCAGAGTAGCCTTCGCTTCCCGCTACCGATACTGGCTACCCGCCTTACTGTGCACCGCCCTGGTATTTATCCTATGGGACATTGGAAAAACACGGCAAGGCGTATGGGGCTTTAATCCGCACTACATCACCGGTTTTCGGCTGGATGTATTACCATGGGAAGAAGTGCTTTTCTTCTTCACTATACCCTATGCGTGTCTTTTTATTTACGTTTGTGTGCAGAGCTACTTTCCCACGGCCCGGCTTTGTGCCTCACGCGGGCTTTGGCGCTTGGCCTCTTTGCTCAGCGCAATGGCTGCTGTCCTAGTGCACTCCAGATTGTACACGGCCATCACCCTCATCTATTCCTCGGCTCTCTTCTTGGTATGCAGTTTTTTATCCAACCGATTGGGTCATTTTCCCTTGGCCTATTTGTTGCACCTGGTTCCCTTCTTCATCGTGAACGGCCTGCTCACGGCCCTTCCGGTAGTTACCTATAATCCTGAGGAAATCCTCGGCCTGCGCTTGGGTAGCATTCCGATAGAAGATACTCTCTATTCTCTGAATTTGTTTCTGACCAACGTGGTTCTGTACGAGTGGCTGATTGCGCGCATCCGCTCAAAACACCGAGACAAAAATTCTGACCCCCTCGTGGCATCACATACCTGACGAAGAACATTCCAATAATTCCCCCTGAGAGATTTTAGGATTGGGGTCTGCTCGCTGCGGGCCGACAGTCCAAGGGTGGGCATCCGCTGCCGCTCGGCCGTCGGCTGCCACCGGCCCAAAGGGATTGGGCTGCCCCGGGCTCCGCGTTCGCTCCGACAATCCTTTGGGGCTCTTGCCCCAAAGACAGTGCCGGCCTGCGGCCGCCTTCCGCATCCCTCACGCAGGAATATAAATCCTCCCTACCGTAAATATCTTTATTGCTTCAATGGGCTATTTTTCCTAGAGAAAAAGATTTACCAAACCCCTTTCCTTTGATTTTTTTAACTTTGCAGTTCATTAGACCCCCAATTTGCTATGAAATGATGGCGCCTTCCTAAGGTTAGATGCATCCAAAGCCTGTGGCAACGTCATTTCATAGCAAAAGGCCTGGGCTAATGAAATGCTTAATCTAACCTACCAATGGCAGAAGTAAAGGAAGAGCGCATCAGCAAACTGGCCCAAATCTACGGCGTCGGGCCCGGAGAGATCATTAATTATCTCCGCTCTAAAAACAGCCAAGCCTATGGCTCCTTAAATCCTACTTCCCGGGTAGATGCCAAAGCCATTGAATTAATTCAGCAGGAATTTGCAAAAGATAAAAAGTTACACGAACAAGTCCAAATCCTCAAAAAAGAAAAGGAAAAAGTAGAACGGGTGGCTTCTCTTAGCGAAACCCGCCGGACACCACAAAAAGAAGAAGATGATATCCTGGACCTTGACAAAATTAACTTCCTCACCCAGGAAGTATTAGCCAAACCTGACGATAAGACAAGTGCAAAGAAAGCCGTTGAAGACTACTCCACACCCAAGCCTGCACCCTCGGAAACTCTGTCAGAAAAAGCCGTTTCAGAGCACCCTGCTTCCGAAGAAATTATCATCCGTGAGAAGCCGCAGCTGCAGCAGCCCAAGGTAGTCGGGAGCTTGGATGCCGAAACCCTAGAAAAGCTCCTCCGCAAACCATCCAGAAAAAAGAGCGAAAAACCAAGTGAAAAAGAAAAGCCCGTTACCGAGTCCACCCCCGCTGAAGCGCCTGCGGCTAAACAGTCTGCCGCAGTTGAAACCCCTCCGCCACCACCCCCTGCCCCTGAGCTGTATCGGGGCACAGTGGAAAAACTCCCAGGTATCAAAGTGGTGGATGTGATTAATATTGAGGAAAAACCTGTAAAGGCCAAAGAGCCTTCCCCCCCAGTTACCGATAAAAAACCAGCTGATCAGCCCCAGGCAAAACCAGAAAAAAAGGAAAAAAAGAAGATACGCGCTAGAATTACCAGACGCACCGGTCACGTCAAAACAGAGGAAGAAGGCGTAAGCCTGGCTAAACCCGAAGACAGGTTGGGCATGCGTAGAATTGATAAGCCAGGTGGGGCCACAGCCGATATAAGTGATCACAGTAAAGCCATTAGGGATCGCCTTTCCCAATTGGAAAAGAAAATGCCCAATCTGGCTTTAATACGGCGGAAAAAGAAAGAAAAAGAAAAAGCCCGCGAGGAAGAAGAAAAAGAGCGCATGAAGGAAAGGGAAAAAACCCTTCGCGTGGCGGAATTCGTGCCGGCTAACGAATTGGCCAAGCTGATGGATGTGGACGTCACAGAAATAATTAAGGCCTGCTTTGAACTGGGGCACACAGTTTCTATTAACATGCGCCTAGATGCCGAACTTATCACCATCATTGCCGAACATTTCGGATATAAGGTGGAGTTCGGTGAGGAAGATATTTTTTCGGAACTCAAAGCTGAGGAGGAGGAAGACCGTCCTGAAGACCTCAAACCCCGGCCTCCGGTTGTGACCGTGATGGGTCACGTAGATCACGGGAAAACTTCTCTACTGGACTACATTAGAAAAACTAATGTCATTGCCGGCGAAGCAGGAGGGATCACGCAGCATATCGGCGCCTATGCCGTGGAACTGGATGATGGCCGCCAAATCACATTTATTGATACACCGGGCCACGAGGCTTTTACAGCCATGCGTGCCCGGGGAGCCAAAGTCACCGATATCGCCATTATCGTCATTGCGGCTGACGATTCTGTGATGCCCCAGACCGTGGAAGCCATCAATCACGCCCAGGCTGCCGGCGTTCCCATGGTGTTCGCCTTTAATAAAATGGATAAACCTGGGGCTAATGCCGATAAAATCCGCGAAGCTCTGGCTAAGATGAACATTTTGGTAGAAGAATGGGGGGGTAAATATCAGTCTCAGGAAATTTCGGCCAAAACAGGCATGGGCGTCCAGGAACTGCTAGAAAAAGTGTTGCTGGAAGCCGAACTCCTGGATCTTAAAGCCAATCCTAATAAGAAAGCCTCAGGAACCGTTATCGAATCCAGCCTAGACAAAGGACGCGGCTATATGAGCACGTTGCTCGTACAGAACGGCACGCTCCGCGTCGGAGACATCCTTCTGGCGGGTCCCTACAGTGGAAAGGTGAAAGCCCTCTTCAACGAAAGGGGACAAAAAATGTTAGAGGCTGGACCCAGCATCCCTGCCCGCGTGCTCGGATTGGATGGCGCGCCTCAAGCCGGTGACAAGTTCCTTGTGTTGGATGACGAAAAACAAGCTCGCGAACTGGCCGCCAAAAAACAACAACTTCTCCGTGAACAGGGATTACGGGCACGTAAGCACATCACTCTGGACGAAATCGGCCGTAGGATTGCCATTGGCGACTTTAAGCAATTGAACATAATTATTAAAGGCGATACAGCCGGCTCTGTGGAAGCCCTCGCTAAATCTTTGCTGGAACTTTCTACCGAAAAAATTCAAGTGAATATCCTGCACCAGTCCGTAGGGCCCATTTCCGAATCAGACGTCCTGCTGGCTTCGGCTTCTGATGCCATCCTAATCGGCTTTAACGTCCGGCCTGTGCCTAAGGCCAAAGCCCTTGCCGAAAAAGAACAAATTGACGTGCGCAACTATTCCGTCATATACAAGGCCATTGATGAAGTGCGCAGCGCCATGGAAGGCATGCTGGCGCCTGAGTATGAAGAAAAGGTTACGGCAAACATTGAGGTGCGCGAGGTCTTTAATATCTCTAAGGTGGGTAAAGTAGCCGGGTGTTACGTCTTGGACGGCAAAGTTTCTCGCACCGATAAAATACGCGTCATCCGAGACGGTATCGTCGTGCACACCGGTGAACTGGCTTCCCTCAAGCGCTTTAAGGAAGATGTACGCGAAGTGAGCCAGGGATACGAGTGTGGTATAGCCATTAAAAACTTTCAGGATATACAGGTGGGCGACATCCTGGAAGCTTTCCAAGAAGTGGCCGTGAGCCCGCGCCTGGCCTGAAGCCTTTCCGCATAGGCCTTGTGGTGTTTGCCATGGGCAATTTTGAAGCTCTTAAAGCTCTTGAAAATACTTGGTATTTAGTGGCCTCCAGCGACCTCTTGTTTACAGGTGAGGCCGTGGAGGACCCCGTGATCCGCTTGGCCATTTCCCGGCTGGAGGCCCCCACCCTGCTTAGCGGGTATTTTAAGTTCAAAAAGAAGGGCTACTACCAGGTATTACCTTTCACTCTGGAGCTCACAGGTGCCACTGGCGAATTTTTTCGGCTGCGATGGCAGCAACGCCTTTTTACTCGGACATACCAGGTGAAAATAGTGTTTCTGGCCCAACACGAAAGTCTTCTCTGGTATCAGGAAGCGCGCTGGCTGAGCCCAGCCGTGGCGCACCTGATCTGTGCCACGCCCCATCCCGAGCCAAACCGTCTGAAGGCCTTCTGGAACGACTTGCCCTCTTCCGACAAGGCAGCATGCATCTCCCTGAACCTAAAGCCCTGCGTTCAGAGATGTGAGCGGGCCGGATTGACCTTCCTCACAAGTACATGAGCTGGCACCCCCTAAGGTCTGCCGCCGACAGTCTTCCCGTTACACGAAAGCGCCCGTCAGGCCGTACCTCGCCCAAATCCTCCGTGGCAATAAAGGCACAGGAATGCACATTTGCCAGGTCTGCTATGTGCAGCACCCCCTGGCCGGATTCCTGAAGAGCAGAGAGGGGGTCATCGCTGTCTTGGACAAACACCCTCATCCACGGAGGAGGCCTGAACAGACCAGATTCATCCGTGTAAGCCTGGGAAAGCAGTTCCGTCATGCCATATTCGCTTTTCACCTGGGCGCCTGGAAACGCCTCTTGCAATATTTCCCACAAAGCCTCCCTACTGATTTCGGGTCCCCGCCCCTTCATTCCCCCCGTTTCAATCACAATGAGGCCCTGAGCCTCCCCATCCCAGACCTTCGCAAAATCTAGCAGGGCATGGGTAACTCCCCAAAGTATAACCCGCTTGTTGTGGCCCAAAAAATGGTGAAGAACTTTTTTAAGCCCCTGAAAATCATGAATGAAAAATGGATTGTGGGGCTGCCCGCTCAACTGGTGAAGGGCTCTGGCCATGGATACCAGGGAAGAGTGCGGCCGTTCCAGGTAACCAGGTAAAAGAAATAAAAAATGAAACTCTTGCGGCGGCCCCACAGCCTGGTGGAATATGGCTGATGCCACCTCATGATACCATTTCAAGGAAAAAACAAAATGGCGCGAAGGTTGGATTCCGCTGGTACCACTGCTTTCAAAAATCGCCTCTGCAGGGCTCTGAAAATCATACACCTCCCGAGTTTTAAAAAAAGCAATTGGAAGAAAAGAAATCCCTTGCCACCCCACGTATTCCTTGGCACCGAAGAATTCTACCCATTCACGGTAAGGTGCTACGAAAGCCCTTTGATGCTCATGTATTCGTCTGGCAAGGTCCATCCACCCCTCTCTGGGAAAGGCACAGGGCGAGAAAATCATACTCTGTGCCAACTGGCCTTAAGCCAGACCCCATTCAAAACTCCTCGTCCTCGTCGGCGTCAAAAGCAAGGTCCTCCTCGTCCAGGTTAGGATTGATTTCTTCCAAACCGGGCTCTCGCTCCAAACCATCATCATCTAAATAATCCTCAGCGGTGTAAAAAGAATCAATCTCCTCGTACTCATCCTCGTAATAATTCTCTGGTAGGTTGGTAAAACGCCTTCTCGGACTTCCACCGGAATCCGAATGGTCATCTTGCGGTTCATCAAAATCTTTGGAAGTAGATTTTTTTCTCATAGACATTTGGGCAATTGTTCAATCAATACAAAGTTAAAGGCAGCTTTTCGTAAATCACCAAATTTTTTTTCTGCCCCGCTGAGATTATTTCTCTTAATATCTGCTTAACACACTTATAACCTATGCCAGGTTAGCTTTGTTACCGGAATTTTAACCTCAATGACCTCTCCTTCAGCCTACCATATTCTGGTCGTGGATGATGAACCCGACATTCTGGAACTCCTAGAATATCACCTGCAAAAAGAAGGTTACAAGGTCAGCAAATGCTCTAACGGTCGGGAGGCCATATCCCTGGCCCGGCAGGAGAAGCCCCATTTAATCGTTCTGGACGTGATGATGCCTGACCTGGACGGAATTGAGACCTGTCGGGAGTTGCGCTCCATGAAAGAAATGGATGATGTGCTAATTGCCTTCCTTACGGCACGCGGGGAGGATTATTCCCACGAGGCTGGGCTTGATGCCGGCGCCGACGATTACATTTTGAAGCCCATTAAACCCCGCGTCTTCCTAAGCCGGATTAAAGCCTTGCTGCGCAGGTCCCGTATCTCTGCTCCAACTGAGGAATCCGTGCTGGATTTCGGGGATTTACTAATTAACAAGGAACGTTACACCATAACCTATAATAATAAAGAAATTGAATTACCCAAGAAAGAGTTTGAACTACTTTTCTTACTAGCTTCAAAACCTGGCAAGGTGTTCCGCCGTGATGAAATCCTCCGATCCGTCTGGGGAGACGACGTGGTTGTGGGCGATCGGACGATTGATGTGCATGTGCGCAAAATACGGGAAAAACTGGATGATAAATTTATACGTACCATTAAAGGAGTTGGATATAAATTTGAATTCTAATCCTTTTTCTATATCGACTTTCCTTATTAAAATGTCAAGAATTTTCAGGATGCTACATGAAAATATCTTACATACAGTCTTATCTTTCTTAATCAAAACTAAAATTCTTTGGTTGCTTCCGATAAATAATAAATAATAAAATTTAGATTACTTTTATCTTAAGAATTAATACTTTAGTTGCATCCACAGGTATCAAAAGCATGAAAAACCAGACGCCGGCCAAGCTGTCATTGTATTCAGCTCTTTCTGTAGGGGTGGTTTCGGTGGCTTCAGGCGCTTTGTTATTGTGGTTATTTAATAAGGAATTCGCACCGCTATACTTACTATTTCATGGCTTAGTCATTTTTGGAGTGGCCTTTTTCATATTTCGATACACCATCAATACGTTTATTTACGAAAAAATAAAACTGGTGTATAAAACTATTCATCAGATGAAGCTCGGAAAAAAAAAGGAAGACCTTCGTAAAAAACTGGATTCGGGAGAAGACATTATTTCTGACGTTAAAAAAGAGGTAGAAGAATGGGAAAAAGACAAAGCCGCCGAAATTGATGCCCTTAAAAAAGAAGAAAAATTTCGGAGGGAATTTATTGGTAATCTGGCTCACGAACTGAAAACACCCATACACATTATCCAGGGTTTCATAAGCACTCTTCAGGAGGACCCCGATATGGATCCCAAGATCAGGAATAACTTTCTGGAAAAAGCAGCCAGAAATGTGGACCGCATGATAAACCTCATCAACGATCTAGATACCATTTCGCGGCTGGAATCCAAACAGATGCAGTTGGACCTGGACAAAGTGAACGTGGTAAAGCTTGTGGAAGAAGTCTTTGAATCGCTGGAAATGAAAGCCCGCGAACGCAACATCAGGCTGTATATTAAGCATGATAATCTGCCATCTCCGGAGGTCCTGGGGGATGCTGCAGCTTTGCGCCAGGTGCTCACAAATCTGGTGCTGAATTCCATCGTGTACGGCAACCCCAACGGAAGTACCAAAGTGTGCTTTTTTGAGATGGGTGACCATATCTTGGTGGAGGTGGCTGACGACGGACCCGGCATTGCCCCTGAACACCTGCCCCGGATTTTTGAGCGTTTTTACCGGGTGGACAAAAGCCGCTCCCGCAACATGGGCGGAACAGGACTGGGGCTTTCCATCGTGAAACACATCATTGAAGCCCATGTGGAGAGTGCCGGCGCGCTGCCCGTGAATGTGCGCAGTGAAGTTGGCAAGGGCGCCACCTTTAGTTTCGCATTGCTCCGTTACAGCGCCCGTAACAAGGTGATCAAGAATGGCGCTTCCGGCCCACAGACTGATTCAGCCCCTGCGTCCTAAATGTATTAAGGCTTTACAAAAGTGCCACGGGCCGTATGCCGGCCTGAAGAAAAATACATGTGATAGGTGCCAGGGGGCAGTTCCAGCGTAGATATGCTAGCTACGGGAGGCCATTTTTCCCGTCTCTTATGAACTGTTTTACCGGTGCTGTCACACACCCTCAGCAAGGCTTCACGGCCGACAAGCTCCGGTGGCAAGAGCACGTGCACCAGAGGGCCGGCGGGATTAGGCCACACCTTGAGTAGGGGCTGTTCAGTACCCTCTATACCCGTGTAGCCATTTCTTAGCCCAAAGCAATATTCCCCAGGGGCAGCTTGGTGCACGGTAAAACTACCCATTTTGTCGTGGGCATTGCCCTTCTGATGAGTCACCTGGCTCCATACCTGCCAGGGCACGCGATCATCAGGTCGGTACAACACTACAAGGCTATCCTCTGATGGGATAAAACCTTTTTCAAAAGACAAATAGTTATTGCCTCCATCATATTGGAATTGAAGGTCGGCGGATAATTTATCGGCAGGCGCCCAATCCACCCTCCAGAACCGCGAAGGAATCAACACCAGTCCGTTCTGCCAGTTTTGGAGCGTATCAGGTTTCACCCAATGCATAGCGCCATGCCACCAGACAGAATCTGCCACAGTATTCACAATAAGCCGCAACCTAGAATAGGAAAGCTGGGTGGATCCGGTGCTTTTCACCACTCTTGAGGTTCCGGTTACGGCATAGAGAAGTTCGCTACCTGCATTAAGCACCGCAGCCTCCGGCAAAAAAGGAAGATGGCTTACGGTATGCAACTGATGTTCTCCGCTGTGCAGCAACGTAACAGTATAAGTTTCCTG
>JANWWQ010000052.1 GCA_025055635.1 Flavobacteriales bacterium | reverse complement strand
TTATGAACGAATGGGTGCGGCGTAGGGCTCTCGATCTTATGAGCCAAGGAAAAATGGTGGGAGTAGTCGGTGGGGATCATTCCACCCCGCTGGGGCTTATCCAGGCTTTGTGTGAGCACCACAGCTCCTTTTCCATCCTTCAGATTGATGCCCATTGTGATTTGCGTAATGCCTATGAGGGTTTTCGGTACAGCCACGCTTCGGTAATGTATAATGCTTTGCACCAAAAACCTCTGACCAACTTGGTACAAGTGGGCGTGCGAGATCTCTGCGAGGAAGAATATCGCTTCATTGAAAACTCAGCCAACCGGGTCACTTGTTTTCATCAGGAATACCTGAACACAGAGAAATATATGGGTCGTTCCTGGAAAAGCCTGTGCGATGTGATAGTGAGCCATTTGGGGGAAAAAGTGTATATTTCTTTTGATATAGATGGTCTGGAACCCCACTACTGCCCGCACACCGGCACACCGGTACCTGGCGGACTAAGTTTTGGAGAGGCCGTGTACTTAATACGCCGGGTGGTGGAATCAGGTCGAACAATTATTGGATTTGATTTGAATGAAGTGGTGCCCAGTGAGGATGAATGGGATGCCAACGTGGGTGCCAGGGTGTTGTACGAGCTCTGTGCGTGGACGGGTATTTCACTTGAGCGAAAGCCAAGGGACTCAAAAACAGAAGATACCCCGGAAAGCACCACGCCGACCACAAATTCAAAACGAAAAGCCGCTTCCAAAGCCAGCCGAAAATCCTCCAACCTATCCGCATGAAACCCGGTTTCTGGAAAAGCACCCTGCTTCAAAGATGTCCCAGATGCAACGAAGGGAAATTGTTCCATCAGCCCTTATTTTCTCTCCGATTTGCTAAAATGGAGGACCGTTGCAGGGTGTGTGGGCAAGATTTCATTATTGAAGATGGTTTTTTTCTGGGAGCCACCTACGTCAGCTATGCCATCTCGGTGGCCCTGGCTGTGCCTCTCATGCTCCTTCTGGTGCTGGTGTTCCACTGGAGCCTGCCGCCTATTCTCGCCGTATTATTTGGAGTTTTATTGATCTTTATGCCTGGGATTGTGCGTATATCTAGGGCAGCTTGGTTTAGTTTTTTTGTACGATACGATCCGGATTGGGAGAAGAAAAGAATTGAGGAGCTATTGCAGAGTTAACGATGACGGCAGAGTTGGTAGCTGAAAATCTGGTTAAAACTTACCGGCGAAGGGTTGTGGTAAACCATGCCACCGTGCGGGTTCGGGCCGGAGAAATTGTGGGGTTGCTAGGACCCAACGGCGCTGGTAAAACAACCACATTCTACATGGTGGTAGGGTTGGTGGCACCTGAAGAAGGGCGCATTTTTCTCAATGGCGAGGATATTACTCGCCTACCTATGTATAAAAGAGCCCGACGGGGTGTGGGGTATCTGCCCCAAGAACCTTCCATATTTCGGAAAATGTCCGTGGAGGATAATCTACGCGCCGTTTTGGAATTTTCAGGTCTTTCCCGTACGGAGCAAAAAGAGAGAACCGATGCCCTGCTGGAAGAGTTTCACCTGACCCACGTGCGCAAGAACAGGGGGGATCTGCTGAGCGGGGGCGAGCGACGTCGCACAGAAATTGCTCGAGCCCTGGCGCTTCAGCCTCACTTTCTGCTCCTGGATGAACCCTTTGCCGGTGTGGATCCCATTGCTGTGGAAGACATCCAAAACATCGTGTGGAACTTGAAAAAGAAAAGAATAGGAATCTTGATCACCGACCATAACGTCCACGAAACCCTTTCCATCACTGACCGGGCTTATCTACTCCATGAAGGCCGAATCATCAAAGAAGGTACCGCAGAAGAATTAGCCAATGATCCCAATGTGCGGCGCATCTACCTAGGCCAGAGCTTTGAACTCCGCCGCCGGATGGATTGAATAGCCATATGAATGACGTCCTGGAAGAGGCCCGCCGTGTTCTAAATAAGTATTGGGGCTACGCGGACTTCCGCCCCTCGCAGATCCCCATTCTAGAAGCCATTCTTTCCGGCGCTGACACTCTGGCCCTCCTCCCCACAGGAGGCGGTAAATCGTTATGCTTTCAAGTGCCGGGCCTCGTGAAGGGCGGTACCACTCTGGTGATTAGCCCTCTCATTGCCCTGATGAAGGATCAAACTGAACGGCTGCGTCAGTTAAAAATACCTGCCGTGGCTCTGCATTCGACCTTGACCGCTGAAAGGTTAGATTTTGAGATGGAGCGGATTGCTGCCGGGCATTTTGCTTTTGTTTACGTGGCTCCAGAACGCCTCTTGAATCCGCGCTTTCAAAGGGCCATTCAGGACTGTGCAGTGAATCTCGTGGCTGTGGATGAGGCCCACTGTGTCAGCCAGTGGGGCTATGACTTCCGACCGGTCTACCTTCAGATTCAAATTGTGCGCGATTGGTGGCCTTCGGTGCAGATGGCAGCTTTTACAGCCACAGCCACAGAGCAGGTGCGCCGTGATATCTGTGAAAAATTAGGGTTGAGACGGCCACGGGTGATTGTATCCAGCTTTCGCCGCTCCAATCTCATATATGCTGTGGTACCTACCGAAGATAAAAAAGCCAAGTTGTTAGAACTAATCCGGCATACCCGCCGGCCGGTCATTGTTTATACTCGTAACAGGCGAAAAACTTTTGAATGGGCGGAGTACCTTCGTTCCCAAGGAGTGGGGGCCACTTTTTATCATGCCGGCCTACCAGGGCACCTGCGCGAGCAACATCAAACACAATGGCTGCAAGGCCAAGTGCGTGTGATGGTGGCCACCAATGCTTTTGGAATGGGTATCGACAAACCTGATGTCCAGCTGGTGGTGCATGTGGATGTACCCGATAACCCTGAGGATTATTTCCAGGAAGCCGGTAGGGCCGGAAGGGACGGCCGAAAAGCCTACGCCATTCTACTGTACGGGCCCCAAGATCCGGCTGAACTTCAGGCTCGCTTTGCGCAGGCTTTTCCTCCGCAGGAGGTTATCAGGCAGGTGTACACCACATTAGGCCGATTCCTGGGGTTGGAACCAGGCTCCGCTCGGGGGGCCACTTTTGCTATTGACCTGGATGGTCTGTTGAGGGAGATCAACCTCCCCCTAAATACGGTGATAGCCTCTCTGAAACTCCTGGAGAAAGAAGGCTACATTATTTGGGAAGACGAAGGCTACATACCGGCCCAAATCATGTTCCGTACCTCTTATCGCCATGTGTATGAATACATGCTTTCTCACCCTGCCCATCAGAAGGTGTTGGAAGCTATTTTGAGGGCCTATCCTGGGGTCTTTGAAGAATACAAAACCTGTCGTTTTGTGGAGGTAGCCCGTCGGTCAGGCCTTTCCATGGTGGAAGTGGAGAAACAGATACGTCGGCTAAGTGAACTTGGAATACTCAGTTATGAACCTGCCACAGACAAGCCCCGGGTGACTTTCCTGTCCCCATTTCATCAGCCACAAGATATTCTTTTCACGCGGGAAGTGTATGGCTTTTTGAAAGAAATGGCCCAACGGAGGCTTCAGGCGATGCTGGATTACTTAGGAAATAATTATCAGTGTCGGGGGCGTCAATTGTTGGCTTATTTTGGTGAAACCGACGTTTCAGACTGCGGAGATTGTGATGTGTGCCGAACCCACGAAAAGCTCTCTTTTAGCTCGGCTGATATTCGGGAAGCCTGGGCCCAATTGAGAAAATCCTTGACGCCTGGCGTGGCTTACAAGCCCGAGGTGATCTTAGCTTCCATGCAATGCGCGGTGAACCGCAGGAATCTGGAATTGCTAAGATCGCTTGTGGATGCGGGTTATTTGCGGATGATTGATAAGGGACTAATTCTGGCAAGTTAAGAAAGAAGCCACTTGGCCCATTCCAGGGCCCTATTTTATAAGTTTGATTATTTTATAAATTTGAAAGTTACCTCTTGTTAAATCGGATTACATTCATAAACCCATTTAAACAAATCCTCTTAAACAAATCCTCTGGAGAAACTTTTATTAATTGTAGCGAAAAAATCTTTAAATTTTATCTTATTAATCTATGCTTTTATCAAAATTTTTTATGAAAGCTTAAATTAAAAACCAGTAATATAACCTTTTAAATTATCACAAACTTGAATACTGAACCCAGGTTTACAAAACTCAGATTGACTACCAAAAAATTAGCACAACAAATTGGCTGAATATTCAAAGCCTGATAAGTGACAGGGCAATATTCTCACAATAGCTTATGCCCCAATTAATAAACTTATGAAAAGACTGTGAAATGGCATTACCTAATTCTTTTCATTATTCTGATGTCATAGATGATTACATAAGACACTACACGCTAATGAAAGCCAAAGGACAAAAATGGAATTCTGAAATGGAGAGTTTTAAAAAAGTAATCTGAATTAAAGTAATCTGAATTTACGAATATTGGGAATTCATGGCCAAAGGAAGGTTTTCATTTCAATTATAAATTTTCCAAAAATGAATATTATTTTGCATTAATTCATATTATTTCACTTTTTAGGATACTGCCCCTCTAAAATATTTTGCCAGTTTAGGTGCGCGCAAGGCATGAATCAAGATAAAGGCTAATTTTCTGAGCCAACTGAGCTTTTCCTTTGAATACTAAAAATTTTAATCCAACGGCCGAAAATGGTATCAGAAAAAGATGGACATTTGTGGAAGAAATTTTATGTAAATTAAAAATGAATATAAAAAGCATTCTCTTTAATTTTGCACGGGTTCTTAGTAAAATCCTCATGGCATCAAATCGTTACGGATTAGCATTACCCCTCCTCGTAGTAGCTGCTGTGATAATCACACGGGTGGCCCCGCATCCTTACAACTTTACTCCGCTAGGGGCGGTGGCCGTTTTTAGCGGTAGTCGTATGGGAAGTCTGTTGAAAGCCTTGGCCTTTACTCTTTTCACTTTGCTCGTGAGCGATGTGGCCGTGATGGCTACCGTTCAAAGGGGTTTCGGCCCGCTGTCTGATTATCTTTTCAGCTTCACGGCCGCCGGCGTTTATCTTTCTTTTGCCCTTTTGGTGGCGCTGGGATACTTGAATTCTCTTCGCTTCAAATTGCCATTTGTGGCATTAGCCCTTCTAAGTTCCCTGCTGTTTTATTGTGTTACCAACTTTTTTGTGTGGTTGTCACCCACGTCAGGTTATCCCCCTACCTTGACCGGATTAGCCTCAGCTTTATACGCTGGCATTCCTTTTTACAGGGGTGAGTTCTGGGGCAGCTTTTTTTTCAATCAGATTTTTGGAGACCTTTTCTATTTCTCCATTGTCTTCGGCCTTGAATATATTTTGGTCCGGCGTTGGCAGATGGCTTGAGATCCCTCCGTGGTTAGTTATTGGGAGCATAAGATTTTTTTCCCGCCAGATGTTGTTCTGGTGGCGGGAGCGGGCATCACTGGCTTGTCTGCGGCTCTCTATCTGAAACAAAGACTTCCCGAACTGTCTATTACCGTGTTGGATGCCGGCATTCCGCCCGGCGGGGCCACCACGCGTAATGCGGGCTTTGCCTGTATAGGTAGTCTCACCGAACTCCTGGACGATGTCTCTCAACATGGCCAGGATCAGGCCTTGAATCTGAGTCTTCGTCGCCTCAGGGGCCTAGAGCGATTGCGACAGTTGCTGGGGGACAAGGCCCTCAGTTATCAACCTTGTGGAAATTACGAAATTTTCTTCCCGGAAGACACAGAGATTCTGGAAAAGGCCTTAGCCTGGATGCCCCAGGTGAACGAATGGTTTGCCTCCAGAGGATATTCGGATCCCGTTTTCCAGGTGGTTGAGGCTCCGAAAGGACTCCCCGCCGATGCCAAATATATCCTGAACCGTCTGGAAGGCGTTCTGGATAGTGGTCGCCTCTACATGGAACTGTCTGAAAAGGCGCGAAAAGCCGGTATCACATTGGTGTACGGGCTTAAAATTAAATCTTTTAAAGAGGATGCCAAGTCTGTATTGGTGAACTTAGAAGGGGACGACGTGATCATATGCCGCGCTTTAGCCCTCTGCACTAATGCTTTTGCACGGCAACTGGTTCCCTCTCTTCCTGTGGAGCCGGCCCGTGGCGTGGTTATGGTATCGGAAGTCTGCCAGGGTTTTGAAAAAATAACTCCAGCGGGGTTCCATCACCATATGGGCTACAACTATTTCCGTTTCTTGGACGGTCGTCTCCTGATCGGTGGTGGACGCCATTTATTCCTAAAGCGGGAATTTACACTTAACCCTGAACCACCTGGGGATATTCAGCGCTATCTGGCAGGCTTGGCCGCGCGTATCACGGGTCAGTCCTCCCTTCGTTTCCAGTATGTTTGGACGGGATTTATGGGTAAGGGTCCCTCCAAGGATCCGCTGATACAACCCTTGGGACAGCGGGTATTTTGTGCTGTGCGTTTGGGCGGCATGGGGGTGGCCTTAGGCTGTGAAGTGGGAGAAACTCTGGCTGATTTGATGGTGTCCCATCTGGTTTAGTTCTCCTCATTGCCCAGTAGGCTTATGACCCTCGTACTTTTGCGTTTAAAACCTGGAAAGGTTTGAACCACACCCATTTGATAAAGATCTTCGTCCTGCCTGCCGGGTTTCGCTGGATTGATATCACCGATCCTGATCCTAATCGGCTGGAAGAGCTAACGCAAGAATTTAAGTTGGATAGTTTTCAGGTGAAAGACAGCCTCCTGCCAGGCCATCTTCCGAAGATAGAAACAGGAGGTGAATATCTCTTTCTCATTTTGCGCGCCTTTACGGGGCAGCCCGGTTTGCGCAGTAATGATGTGAGGGCATTGACCAACAAGATGGCCTTTTTCATGAACGGCCAGTGTCTCATTACGATCCATCGGACGTCCTTTGATTTTCTGGAGAATATCCCCCTCCAGCACTCCCACCCGTTCCTGCTAATGATGGCCATTGTGCGCCGCGTGCTCCACACCTACGAGGCCCCGCTGGGTGAATTGGAGGCTTTGCTAGATAAGGCCGAAGAACAACTCTTCTTGCGCCGTTTAAACACTCTTTCCTTGGAAGAGTTGTATTATCAAAAATCCCGCAGTCGCGTGTTGCGTAAACTGCTGCAAATCACTCAATCCGTGCTTCAGGAAATCCCTTCTGAACGTCGTTTTGCGACTGCTTTACAGGATGCGCGCGACAGAGCTCTCAGCTTGGTCGTGGGTTTTGACGGGATCCTGGACGACCTAAATAGTTTGCTGAATACCTATTTGTCCCTCAATACTCAGCACACGAATGAGGTGATAAAGCTGCTCACCGTTTTTTCGGCCTTTTTCTTGCCTCTCACCTTCATTGCCGGTATATACGGCATGAATTTTGACGTGATGCCTGAGCTACGCTGGCCGTGGGGATATTACTTTGCGCTGGGGCTCATGGCCCTGGTGGCCTTAGTGGTGTACGTGTGGTTTCGCCGCCGCCGAATATTGTAGTTCATGAGGAAGTCACAAGACTTTAATTTTGCGCCTTGGCCGGTCGGCCTGTCGCTCTTTGAGGTTCTCAAAGGGAGGAAAGTCCGGGCAACGCAGGACACCATGCCTGGTAATCCCAGGGCAGGGCGTGGGGAACGGCCCTGACGGAAAGTGTCACAGAAACCATACCGCCGGCCGGCTTCGGCTGGCCGGTAAGGGTGAAATCGTGCGGTAAGAGCGCACGCAGGTCCGCGGCGACGCGGCCTGGGACAAACCCCATGGGTTGCAAGACCAAATAGGCTGTCCGCTGAGGGTGGTCCGCCCGAGCGCAGCCCTAGGCGCGCCGGACAGCGGGTGGGTCGCAAAGACGGAGGGGTAACCCCCGTTGCAGAGAAATGACAGGCGCCGGAGCCTGAGCTCCGGGCACAGAACCCGGCTTATAGACCGGCCTCGTTCCCCATTTTTTCCAAAATACCCTCCCTCAAAAAGTATTGTGATTGGGCCATTGCGGCCACCTCCTGCTGGTGAGTTACCACCACCATGGCCAAATCAGGACGCTCACGACGCACCTCCCTGATCACATGAAGCAGTTGCAAAGCCGTTCCTGTATCCAGGTTTCCAGTGGGCTCATCGGCCAGCACCAGATCCGGATCGTTCACGAAGGCCCGTACCGTAGCCACCCGTTGTTGCTCCCCTCCAGATAGCTCTGAAGGTCGCTTATTTGCGCATCCACCCAAACCGGCCAACTCCAGCCACCGCATGGCTTTACTGGTGGCCTCAGCCTCCGAGCAGCCCGCAATGCGCGCAGGCAAGGCCACATTCTCAAGAGCCGTTAATTCCGGCAGCAAATGGTGAAACTGAAAAATGAACCCCACATGCCGGTTACGCCACCTGTGAAGCCTGCTCACGCTCATACGCCCCACATCTTCACCCCGGAAAAGCACGGAGCCATTATCGGGTCTGTCCAGAGCGCCCAGGATATGAAGCAATGTGGACTTGCCCGCTCCCGACCGCCCCAAGATAGCCACATATTCGCCCGGTGCCACAGAAAGATTCACCCCGCGTAAAATGGCCTGTCCATCGTAAGATTTGGTAATCCCGATGGCCTGCAGAACAGGAGTTTCCATGCAGACGCCTACAAAAGTCTTAAAAATACCGCAAGTCTTTCTGGCCTAAACACCCAGGTAAGCATTCTTGTTAAGTACCTTTGACACCTTTCTGATATGGATACAGCGTTTACAGATCTCAGAGAGCAGCTTTCTGTCATTGTCCAAAGCGTGCGCGATTTCTGCGAAAAGGAAATCCGCCCCCACGTCATGGAGTGGGACGAGGCCCAGTACTTCCCCGTAGAAACTCTTCGGAAACTTGGTTCGCTGGGATTTATGGGTGTTCTCGTGCCTGAAGAGTACGGGGGAGCAGGATTGGGTTATCACGAATATGTGGCTATAATCAAAGAAATAGGAAAAGTATGCGGCTCCATCGGTCTTTCAGTTGCTGCTCACAACAGCCTATGTACGGGCCATATCCTCATGTTCGGTAACGAGGACCAAAAGCGGCGTTATTTACCCCTTTTGGCTAGCGGACAATGGATAGGTGCCTGGGCGCTCACGGAAGCCGGTACAGGCTCTGATGCCATGCGCATGCGCTGCGTGGCAGTGCAGGACGGAGATTACTTCGTGCTCAATGGGAGTAAACAATGGACTACCCACGGCATTTCAGGCAACGTCGTGGTAGTGATGGCGCGCACGGGTGAGTTGCTGGATAAAAACGGGATCACTGCCTTCATCGTGGAGCGGGGTACCCCTGGCTTCCGCGCTGGTAAGAAGGAAAACAAGCTGGGAATGCGGGCCTCCGAAACCGCTGAAATCATTTTTGAAGACTGTCGCATCCACAAAAGTCAGGTGATTGGTCAGGTAGGTGAAGGGTTCAGGCAGGCCATGCAGGTGCTAGAGGGCGGCCGTATCTCCATCGCCGCTCTCTCTCTCGGAATTGCTACAGGGGCCTATGAGGCAGCCCTCCAGTATGCCAAGCAACGCCATCAGTTTGGCCAGCCTATAGCCAACTTTCAAGCCATTGCCTTTAAACTGGCCGACATGGCCACTGAGATTGAAGCCGCCCAACTGCTCACGGATAAGGCTGCTCACCTGAAAAACACCGGCCAAAAAGTCACCTTGGCTTCATCCATGGCCAAGTATTACGCCTCCGAAGTGGCTGTGAAAGTGAGCTCTGAAGCCGTTCAAATCTTTGGTGGCTATGGATACACCAAGGACTTCCCAGTAGAAAAATATTACCGTGACTCCAAACTATGCACTATCGGCGAAGGCACTTCCGAAATTCAGAAAATCGTCATTTCCAGACAAATTTTGAATTCATAAAAATTTTTTATATCTTTGCGGCCCTGAAAAAGCATGCTAATAATACCTATCCGCGAAGGCGAAAACATTGACAAAGCCTTAAAAAAGTTCAAACGAAAGTTTGAGAAGACGGGTGTCCTTAAAAAAATTCGCGAAAAACAGCACTATATCAAAAAGTCGGTAAAGCGCCGCAATGAAATTCTCAGCGCCGCATACCGTCAGCGCTACCTTCAAAACAACATGTAAAGCCTTTCTCCATTTCTGGGGCATTAAAGGCTGATTTACATTAAACAGTACCTTTTAGCTTGCCCTCTGCGGGCCGGCGGACGAAGGGTCGCCTTGCGCATCCCTCACGCAGTCTCAGCTCGCCACCGCAGCGCGGCTCCGCCTGCACACCCCTGTCACCTGCATGCCCTGTCGTGGTAATTTCTGAAAGGTCTTAGCAATCTGACTATTAGGGCCGAGGGCTTCATTCCAGATCCGGTGTGCATAGCCAGGACCACATATTTTTTCGTGGCCCCTCTCACGAAGACTTTTGAGGTGCAATACCTGCCCGGGGTTCTATTCATAAGATTCCTGTTTCTATGGGAACTTTGCCCCCCTAGAAGGCCTTTATGATTGGCCCTTCGGCGGGGTTCCGATAGTAGCCTCACCCCGTCTCATGAGCTGTTAAAGCGATATTAAAATTGTTTATTATCAGCTGTTTGAATACTATTGATTTTCTCCTTCGGAAAGAGTTCGTCCTAAGCCCCTACGTTATAGGTGATTTTTAAATGTCGCAAAGGATTTCGTAGATTATTAATATCCGTACTAAAAAAGAACACTTATTCCTTATGTACACCTTATTTTCAAAGGAACGAAATCTGTGACAATAGACTGTTCAGGAGGCTAAAATGCTTTAAGGTCTTTTGTTTACTTTCGCCGACAATGCATCTATGTGGCTTTCATACTGGAATACATGCGATCAGGAATGGCTGGGCTATGCGGGAGCCGGGCTCACCACCCTGTCCTTTGTACCCCAAGCCCTTAAAAGTCTTCTTTCCCGCAATACTCAGGGCATCTCACTGCTGATGTACACCGTATTTGTGTTGGGGTTATGTTTCTGGCTGGCCTACGGCTTTGTGCTCCAATCAGTACCGGTGATCGTGGCCAACATCATCACTTTATTGTTAGCCGGCCTGATTCTGGCTCTAAAATTGATAAATGTCATTCGCAACCATGAACAACCCTGATAAGAGGAGGAGTTTTCAACGCTTCCGAAGGCGTCATCCCCTAAAAATTGTGGTAGCAGCCCGGTGGGTGCTGTGGCTTTCTGTTTCTCTGGCCATTCTTTACTGGCTTAAAACCGGGGAAACCTCATGAAGATCAGACCTTTACTATTTTTCCTCTATTGCGGTGGAATCCCTGTCGCTTTTTCCCAGCGCTGCAGTGTGATTGCGGAAATTCCGGGTTTCCGACATCCAGAAAGTGTGGCCTTTGATGGAAGGCATTTTTTCGTGAGCAATGTGGGGAGCACATTGGCCCCATTGGAAAAGGACGGCGATGGCTATATCAGCCGCCTTACACGGACCGGTGCCTTACAAGACAGTAGTTATTTTCCCTCGGTACGTCTGCATGCCCCCAAGGGCATGGTTGTGCTGAACGAATTGCTCTACGTGGCTGATGTGGGCCGCATCGTGGTGCTGGATATCCGTTCCCGTCGCTTGGTAAGGGAAAAAGACCTCTCCGCCTACTGCAGCTTTGTGAACGACCTGGCCGCCCGCGATGAAGAACGCCTGTTTTTCACGTGCTCCGACAAGAACACTGTCATGCAATGGGATATCGCGGCCGACTCTGTGATAACCCTCAATCCAGATCCCATCCCCGGCGCCAATGGCCTTTCCTGGGATTTCCTTAACGGGGATCTGTATGTAGCAGGAATGGGCGCCAGCGGTAAACCTGGTTTTTTTTACAAACTGGATGTGAAAGGTCGTAACCTGCAAAACATCTCATCACTGGAAGGTTTTTG
The DNA here is from genome assembly GCA_025055635.1 of Flavobacteriales bacterium. Lineage (GTDB taxonomy): Bacteria > Bacteroidota > Bacteroidia > CAIKAF01 > CAIKAF01 > JANWWQ01. The sequence goes on along the minus strand of JANWWQ010000052.1, from coordinate 4,157 downwards.
GGACGGGCTTCATCTGGTACGCGGACAGCTTCTAGGTACAGATTGGAAAACGGGCCGCCTGTATTCGGTTAATCTTAAGACCGGCCTGGAAACCATATTGGATTGTGGAAAAGTCTTCTCCGGTCCGGCTGATTTTCTCTACCAGCAAGGTAAAATTTATCTGCCAGCTATGAAGGAAGGCAAGCTTTATGTGCTGCGCGTGGATTAATACGTAATCCGAAAGTAAAAGGACTAATTTTTTCTGAGAACCACGCGCATGGTGGTCCCCTTCCCGGGCTCAGATTTCAGCACATACACGCGACCTTTGTGATATTGCTCCACGATGCGACGTGTGAGCGACAACCCTAATCCCCAACCACGTTTGCGCGTGGTGAAACCCGGGTAAAAAATCTTTTTCCAGAATTTCTTGGGAATGCCTTTTCCAGTGTCGGATACATCAAGGTACACATAACGTTCATCATCAGCAAGGTGATAGGTAATGGTGCCGCCCCGGGGCATGGCATCTATGGCATTGCGGGTAAGGTTTTCAATGACCCACTCCACCAGCGGGCGGTTCATATTCACTGTTTCCATTAGAGGCATGCGTACCTGCACCTCCAGCTGAACGCTAGAAGGTAGACGTTGCCGGAAATAATCCACCATGTGGCGTACCACTTCAACGATGGGCTGAGGGGACAGTTCGGGTTGAGAACCTATCTTGGAAAACCTTTCGGCCACTACGTTTAGCCTTTGAATATCTTTTTCCATCTCCATGGCCACATGGGCATATTTTTCATCTAAGCGGAGGATTTCTATCCAGCCCATCAGAGAGGAAAGGGGCGTGCCCAACTGGTGGGCCGTTTCCTTACTCATTCCCACCCACACCAGGTTCTCATCCGATCGGCGGGCCGTGGAAAACATCAGATAGGCCACCAGCACAAAGAGAGCAAACACAGTGAGCTGCGCATAGGGAAAGTAACGGAAGGTTGTCAGCAGATTGGAGTCTCGGTAGAAAATGTAATTTTTTTCTCCGCGGGCCACCTGGACTTCTATCGGTTCATTATCACCAGCCACGTAATCAATTAACTCGGCATCGCTGCGGAATTGAGCCAACTTTTGAGGGGGTATGTTGCCATGGGCCAGCACGCGCTTTTGGGATTGGTCCGTGTAAACCACGGGTACGGAGGCCGCATTGGACACAGTTTCAGATATGAATGCATTGACCAGGTCATTCATTACGGAACGCAGTCTGCGGTAGATGCGGGAATCGTCGTAATAAAGAAAAAAGCGGAAAGTCTGGTTTCCGATGCGGGTCACCAAGGGTATAGCGGATCTGACTTTTCGGATGCGTTCCAAAGCCTGTAGGGAATCTTCTTCCAGATTTCGCACCGTCATGATGCGGCCATCATCGTATGTGACAATGATGGGAATGGTAGTATTACTTTCCAGGATGCGGGAGTAGAATGACAGGTCTTGAGACTCACTCTCCAGGAGCATGCGTGTGGCCTCCGCTATGATTTGAGCTTTATTGCGTTCATCTTCTTCGATCCACTCAAAGAGCTGGCGCGTCACTTCTATCAGGTTAGCCCGGCGTTTGACGGCCTCTGCCCACAAACGCACCTTGTTCTGTTCATCCAGCGAAAGCCTGCGGATAATATAGCCCGTGTAGGCTAGCGTAGAGGCTGCAATCACCACGGCCATCAGCCCCAGGTAAATTTTCCATCGTTGCTTGCGCAGATAGGGATCCATTTCCGTGGAACAAGAATAAAAGGTAAACGCCGTCCGTGCAAAAGTCGGCCCGGGGCCTTAACGGTCAGGTCCTAAGATCTTTCCAGGGCAGGCTGATTTAAGGTTTCATCTGGGCAATCCACTCTCGGAGCAGGGCCAGGCCCTCCTCATCCACAGTGCGCCGGCCCATTTCGGGCATCATGATCCCGGGATCCAGAGAAGCCATGCGGTAAATCATGATAGACCGTTCGGGATGTCCAGGTTCTATAGAAAAGCGCATGTGAGCGGCTGCGCGGCCGGCAGCCACGGGAGCTTTCAAAACGCCCAAACGCATGGGATCCTTCTCGCGGATATTCAAAAAAAGCCCTGAACTGGCTGCCTGGCCTTCGGGACGGTGGCAATGGCCACAATTGATGTCCAGGTAGGAGCGGGCACGCTTCTCCAACGGCACACGGGCATCATCCGGTGCCGCATTTCTCTCGCACATTTCCTTGCCCGGGAACCCCCTGAGCCATCCCTTTTGGCTCCAGAATTCCAGTTGATTCACAGCCTCTCCCCAAAAGGTAACATTCTTATTCAAATGCCGCGCAGCAGGTCCTATGGGTGACAGAGCCCCTTTGTACTCATGGCATTGTTTGCATTGGTTTTTATTAGGCACCACGTAGGAAATACTCTTTTTCTTACCGTCAAAATGAATCCACGAAACCGGAAGAGAGCTGCCCGCTACATCGTAGAAAGCCTCGGACTGATCGGCATTCCATACGTAAGGCCAGGCTTCCCAGCCCCGTAGGGTATGGGCCAAGATGCGCGTCTCCAGGATATGCCGGCCGGCTTCCGGCTTCCGAAAATCATAAGGGTAATAAAAATTTTTTACCAGTAGGGTTCCCACAGGAAAGGCAAACACTTCTTCCGGATCATAGGTAGCGGCCTGGCCTTCCGGAAGCCTGATAAACCGGAGTTTGAAAGCATAGTCTGAAAAGAGGGCTGCATTCAGCTCGTAGGGCACCACCCCCGGGGCCGGGCGGAGGTCTTTCAGGGGGCCCACAAATAGACCCAAATCTGAGAGCTTCTCAGGTGGCTTGCCGCTCACCAGGGCCAGAAAAACAGCCGCTGCAGCAGTGGCTACCCCCATATCACTACAAAATTAGCTACACCGGTTGCAGGCTGCGATTTATTTATTGTAGGAATGCTTTAACGAAATACCTGGATCCACCCCAGGCGAAACTGATGGTTATATTTTTCTTCTTTGTACGAATCTTCAGAAAAAATGTACCAATATTGCAGTCGTATCTGGCTGCCCCACGGGGCCATTTTCCAGCATAGCGCAGGGCTTAGAGTACGCAGGATGCCCGGCGCCAGGTCGTTCACGTTCAGTTCATCGTAGCGCAAGGCCACAGCCAACCGCAGCGGACGCACAAAGTAGCTCAGTTGGCAAACCCACCCACCTGTGAACACCTGTCCCTTCGTTAAGGAGGGAGGTAAACCCATAAACAAGGGATCCTGGGCCATACGCGGGCGTTGTCGCACTTGGTGGATTTCGGCCACCAGCATCCAACCCTTCCAGGCCACGGCCCCGTCCACCCCGTACGCCACTTTTTCTCCGTTGACCACCTTCAACCCGTATTCCCCGCCGCTGCCGGAGGGAAAAAATTTTCCGGGGGGAAGCGGCCGGTTGTTGTAGCGTCCGTTTACGCCCACTGATAATACAGGCACGGGTGTATGAACTTCGTCAATATCCCGGTTTCTGAGACGGTAAGGAAAGGAATAATCCACCCGTGCGAGCAACTCGGCGCTGCCCGAAGCATCATTATCTCCGCGTAGGATGGCCTCGCCCAATCCGGAATAAATCCCGGCGTAGAGGTTCAGTTGCTTGTTGAGGAGAGAGGCCGAAAGGGTCAGTCCGGCGTCGCGGCGGCTGAAGATGTCTCCTCGGGATACCTCCGCCCTTTGCCAGTAGGCGCTGTGCAGAAAAGGGACCCGCGAGAAACGTCCGTAGGGCAACACGTCGTATCCAATTTTGAGGCCCAAGAGCGGATGGGGGCGTAACTGCACCCAGGCATCCATGATGCCGGGGTTTTCGGGGTCGGTGGAAGCAAATGCCAGATCAGCCACATCCACTTGTATGCGGTACTCCAGAAAGCGGTCGTAAATGCCTGACAGTTGGAGCTGGGCATCCCGCACGCTAAACCGGTTTTTTTTCTGGTCCGTGAGCTCTGGTTTGAGGATCCTGTAGTTGTAAAACACCGACACGCTGCCACTCATTTCCATGGCCATGCGTCCGCGGGCCAGGCTATATTGAGAGAACACAGGGAGCTCAGACGACGACAAAATGAGAGCCACACCAATCAGAAACGGAAAGAACGGGTTCAGGCCTCTCATTGGGCAATCCGAAAATAGTAAACTGTCTGCCGATCGTCGGAGAGCACCAGGAGGTTTCCGAACTGGTCAAA
>JANWWQ010000051.1 GCA_025055635.1 Flavobacteriales bacterium | reverse complement strand
AGGCTCCCACAGGTACGTCGGCGACCATTTGCCTCTTAACAGCCTGCTTAAAATAAAATAATGTGCCTTCGCGGGCCTCCTCAAAACTCATGCCCTCGTCAAAGGAAGAAAAAACGTAATCCCACCAGGAGTGGTGCACAATTTCTTTTGTATCGGAACGAATGGTTATGGTATTAGCCTGAGGGAGCAAATAGATGTCTTTGAAGAGCGTTTGATAAGTGAAAAGATTCTGAAAGGTAAAATATTCGGCCAGTGCTTTATAATTTAAGGCCAATTTATATTCAGGATATTTTAATATAGCTTTTATTTCACTGGCAAATACAATAGTTTTTTTATTAAACCAATAATAAAGGGGCTTTACTCCGAACCTATCACGGCACAAATACAAAGTTTTTGAAGGGCGATGCCATGCTGCCAGGGCGAACATGCCGTTGACCCTTTGTACAAATTCTATCCCGTTTTTGGATATACCTTCCAAGAGCACCTCTGTATCTGACGTAGAACGAAAACGAATACCACTTTTTTCTAAATCCGCACGGTGTTGCTGAAAATCATAAATGCATCCGTTAAAAATAATTACCCATTCCTGATTAGCGCTTATCATGGGTTGCGAGGCCCTGGAAGATGTGTCCAGGATGGCCAAACGACGATGGGCCAGTGCACAGGGACCTTCACTCCAGAAGCCTTCGCCATCGGGTCCCCGGTGGGCGATGGCCTGGAGCATGGGCCTGAGCCAGAGCGGATCGGCCGGTGCGCCACTTAAATGGAAAAAACCTGCCAGGCCACACATGAGGCTTAAATTTTCCGCGCCACAATAGTGATGCCGGAATCCTGAATATTTTCGCGTTCGATAACCAGACCGCCGTCGGCACACCATTGGCGTACTTCTTCGGGCGTGTGCCTATGGGCATTTTTGGGGAAATACCAGTCAAAGTTAATGTGGTTCATTTCATCAAAACTTAGATCTTCCCGATAAAACATTTTGGCTATGTGCCAGTAAAAAAATCTTTGAAGATCGAAAGTCCCTGAAGGAATTTCTAGAATTTCCACAGGCTCAGGAACCGATAACTTTACTTGCAATTTACCCAACTCAATGCCCAAACGGGTGAGGGGTTCCAAAGCCTTCCAGGCTTCGCCGGGCGTCTTGCCCTGAAGTTGTCCCCGTATATAATCATCCGTGAATTCACGAATAGGGCCTTTCTTTTTGTACACGTAAAACATAAAATAGCCGCCTTTTTTCAACAAGGGCAGTAGAGCCAGAAAGGCTTTTTGCGTGGAATCTGTATGGTGGAGCACGCCCTCTGAAAAAATGACATCCACCGAGCCCTGGGGCAAGGGAATGGATTGTAAATCAGCCTGGATGAACAAACCTTCCAGTCCCCGTTCCATGGCTCTTTGAAAGGCCACCTCCACCGCTGTAGAGATATCTACGCCCACATATCGGATATAGGGCCAAACAGGGGCGAAATATTCGAAGCCCGACATACCGGCCCCGCAACCGGCATCCAAAATCAGAGGTTTTTCGCCGCCTTCAGAGGGGGACAACCAAGGGTATTCCGAGGGATGCCCGTACCGCTCAAAAAGCCAGGTGCGCACGCGCTGAAGAGAAGCCTCAGACTCGAAAGTGTTTCTAAGACTCCATTTGAATGAGAAGGCGTCACGCGTTTGGGATTGTTCGGGTGAATAATGTGCTAGTTGGCGCAGAATCTGGCCTTTTACAATGAATTGCTCTCCCGACGGAGTAATAAATGAGCTGTTTTCTTCAAACTTGCCCAGCTGAAACAAATTCAAAGCCCATTCCGGAATGGTGGTCATGTGGCGAGGGTTCGCAAGGTATGGACAACATATTCAAAATCTTCCGCTGTCATTCGGTTGTGCAAAGGTATGGCCATGCTGTGGTCGTTGGCAAAACGGGCGCTCGGATAATCCTCAGGTTGAAGCCCCAATTTTTCGCGGTAATAGCCCAACATGTGTACGGCGTGGGTGCCAGGCCTTGTGGAAATGCCCCGCTGTTGCAAGTATTCCATCAGGTCGTTGCGCGGCATAGGTGCTTTATCCGGTAGCACAGTGGTTACAAAAGATTGCCAGCCATGCCCGTAACCCTCTGGCACATGAGGCAGGCGCAGCCAGGAGATCGCAGATAACTCCCGGATGTAATATTCGGCCCACCGCTTTCTTTCCTCAATAAACGAATGCATTTTTTTCAGCTGGACAAGGCCTACGGCCGCCTGGAGGTCGGTCATTCGGTAATTGTATCCCAAAATGTTAAATTCCGGTAAGATATAAGGACGCGGTCCCTTGTGGCGTTGCTCTTCAGAGATGGAAGCCCCGTGGTTCCGGAGGCTGCGGATCCTTTCAGCCAGTTCGAAATCCCAGGTGGTGCACATGCCGCCCTCGCCGGTGGTCACCGACTTACGCGGATGGAAGGAAAAACATCCCACCACACCCAGACCTCCTGCCATGCGGCCCTTGTAAGAAGCGCCCGCCGCACAGGCAGCGTCTTCTATGATGGGAACAGAACCAGCCACATCGCGGAGCGCATCCATGTCAGCGCATAAACCAAATAAATGCACCGCTATGATCGCTTTGGTGCGGGGAGAAAGCCTTTTTTTAACGTCTTCGGGGTCCAGATTGAAGGTGATGGGATCAATGTCTGCAAAAACCGGGCGTGCGCCGCAGTAGAGGACCACATTGGCTGTGGACACCCAGGTGAAGGCCGGCACAATGACCTCATCCCCGGGACCCACCCCCAAGGCCACACAAGCCAGATGCAGTGCGGTGGTGGCGCTGGTAACGGCGATAGCATAAGGCACTTGGTGGATCTGGGCGAAGAGCTCTTCAAAAGCTTGAACCTGGGGGCCGCTGGTAAGCCAACCGCTTTCTATAGGTTGACGGCATGCGAGCCACTCTTCTTCTCCCATTGCTGGTTGGGAGATATGAATCGTACGATGGGTCATCGGTCCACAACAATTTCTTGGGCCTGTCGCCAGGCAATGAGCTTCTTAAGACCCTCCTCCAAACTATATTGGTATTGAAAGCCTAACTCCTCTCGGGCTTTTCGGGTCGAACCAATTCGGTTCTTAACAAATTGCCGTGCATCGTCGGGTGGATAGGGTTTATAAGTAACCTGCAAAGAGGATCCTGTCAGTTGCAGAATAAGTTCACAAAGCTGACGGATGGAGGTTTGGACTTCCGTTCCTATATTGTAAAAACCATAGGTTGTAGGGCTTTTTAGTGCCAATATATTGGCTCGGGCCACATCTTCCACATAAATAAAATCGTAGGCCTGGGAACCATCTCCATTGATCACGGGAGTCTCATTTCGGCCAATTTTATTGAGCATAATAGGTATTACTCCGCTGTAGGCTGCATGCTGGTCTTGTCTAGGTCCATAGACATTCATATAGCGCAGGCCGATTACCGGCAAGCCATAACGATCATTGAATGCGGTACACATGGCCTCCCCCGCAATTTTGGTGGCTCCATAAAAATTTTTATTCCGAAAAGGATGTTCCTCCGTCATAGGTACTTCTATGGCATCGCCGTATACTGAAGCCGATGATGAAAAAATGAGCTTTTTTACTTTATGCTTCACACAGGCTTCCAAGACGTTGAAGGTTCCAGCGATGTTCACTTCAAAGGCGGTGCGGGGGAAATCCTTACAATGCAAAAGCCACATAGCCGCCAGATGAAATACATAGTCCACCCCTTCCATGGCTTTATCAAGAATGTCCACGTCGCGAATATCTCCGCCGTAAGGAAATATACTACAGCGCCGATCCTTCAATGATTCCTGGAGGTTTTCCAGTTTTCCACGGGCAAAGTTGTCGTAAACAATCACATCAGCGACGGGTTCTTTGAGCAGTTCCTGAACCACAAAGCTACCTATAAAACCGGCCCCACCTATAACTAGTACGCGTGCTCCATCTAAAACAAAACTCTCCTCTTTATTGCTCATACTAAAAATTTTCCTTCGGCAAATTTAGACTTTAAATTATACGTACCTTAGAATGGAAAAATATTAACTATTTCTTATTTTTGGGTAACGATTACTGTTAAAGGACCTTCTTCTGATGATTTTTAAGTGTCGCCACATTTAGGCAATTTTAATCCTTTCTCGGGGCTACTCTTGTTAGGGGGTCCTCGTTTATTTACTTAAATAATTCTGTGGCATTCCTTTCCGGGTAAAAATTTTTAATGCATGAAAATTTACAAAAATTAAGAGGAAAATTTTTAGTTAATTACGAAATGCTTTTTTGCATACCCAAACATGAGGATGATATTTTTTCCGGACACGTGCTTATGAGGTTTAATTAAAAATTTCCTTAAATTTTGTTTTTTCTTTTTTCACAGAAGCGTTTTTATTAGTTCATCGTTAGTGATACCGGCAGCTTCAGCTTTATAGTTGCGTATAAGACGGTGACGCAGCACCAAAAAGGCGACGGCTTGAACGTCTTCTATATCGGGATTGAATTTACCTTGCAGAAGCGCATGACATTTGGCTCCCAGGATCAGATTTTGAGACGCTCGGGGTCCTGCTCCCCAACTTAAAAATTCGTTAACCTCTTTCGTGGCGGTGGGGGTGTGAGGTCGGGTTTTGTGGACCAGTCTTACGGCGTAGTCCACGACATTATCCGGAACAGGCACTCGACGCACTAATTGTTGGAAATACAACACCTCTTCAGCATTCATCAAGGCGTTGGGCTCTTGCTGGAAAGCTCCTGTGGTGCCGCGAACAATATCTACTTCTTCCTGGAAGGAGGGATAATCCAGGGTCACAAAATACATGAAGCGATCCATTTGGGCCTCAGGGAGGGGATATGTGCCCTCCTGTTCAATGGGATTCTGTGTGGCGAGTACGAAGAAGGGCAAACTGAGGGTATACCGTTGTCCGGCGACCGTAACAGCCTTTTCCTGCATGGCCTCCAACAAAGCCGACTGGGTTTTAGGCGGGGTACGGTTAATTTCATCGGCCAACAGGATATTGGTGAAAACAGGGCCTTTAATGAAACGAAAGCGCCTAGATTCGTCCATAATTTCCGAACCAGTGATATCGCTAGGCATGAGATCGGGAGTGAATTGGATGCGGTTAAAGTTCAAACCTAGGATTTTGGCCACTGTGTTAACCATTAGGGTTTTGGCCAAACCTGGTACGCCTACCAGCAGAACATGGCCATTGCAAAATATGGCGTTATAGATGGCCTCCAACACAGGCTTTTGGCCTATAATCACTTTGGCCGTTTCGCTAAGCAGCTGTTGGTATTTAAGCCGAAGCCCTTCTGCGGCTTCTTTGTCGTTGGCGTAGGAAACCATATGGGCTAAGGAGAATTAAATTTGAAACTATCAAAAGGACATTCCCGAAAAGTGGAGTTCACCCGAATAAAATACTCCTTTTGTTTTTTTTGGATCCAGCGGTCAATGATGGCTTTTTTCTTATGCTCAAGAGCGGCATCGCGAATAGTTTCAAAATCGTTTTGGAGGTCGGCTAGATGGGGTTGGGTACGATGCAGGAGTTTTACGATTCGAAATGCCTTATACCCTGTCGGAGTTTCAAACAGCTCTGGGGATGAGTACTCGCCGGGTTCCAGTCTGTTGACAATATTAAAGGTAGGCATATCCAGGTCGCTTACTCGGAAGCGGGTGGTGCCAGTGGCTGGATTAACAAGGCGCCCTTCGTTATTACGTGTTTCCTCATCTGTAGAGAACAATTCTGCTAGTTTGCCGAAGGTGAGCGTGTCATGTCGGCCTATAAGATGATAAATGCTGTCGATTAGTTTTTCGGCTCGTTGGAAATCAGCTTCTGAAGGTTTAGGTCTCAAGAGAATATGGCGGAAGTTATAATATTCTCCACGTCGCTCAATTAGCTGAATCAAGTGGAATCCAAAAGGTGTTTCCACAATTTCGCTCACTTCACCTTCTTTGAGACGGAAAGCTACGGAGGCAAATTCTGGAACCAGTTGTTCGCGGGTCATAAAACCCAGTTCACCCTGGTTTTTTGCTGAGATTTTGTCTTCAGAATAAAGCAAGGCCTTGAGTCCAAAGCTAGCACCCTGCAGGATTTCACGGCGTATTTCCTGGAGCTTTCGCCTTACATTTTCTTTTTCGGCTGCACTGGGCTTAGGTTCCACGACAATATGAGCCAGCTCTACCTCGCTGGGAATGTAAGGTAGGCTGTCCGGAGGCACGGATTCGTAAAAACGTCGGACTTCGGCTGGAGTTACTTTCACCTGTCCTGTGATTTTTTCTTCCATTTGTCGGATGAGAAGTTGGTCCTTTACCTGGGCTCGGAATTCCTTTTTTATTTCCGGTATGGTACGGCCCAGGACCTGTTCCATTTTTTCCACGGATTCAAATTGAGCTTTGAAGTAATCCAGACGGCGATTAAGCTCACTTTCCACCTGCTCATCCGTGACGGTCAAAGAATCGCGTTCGGCTTGTTCTAAGCACAGTTTTTGAAAAAGCAAACCTTCCAAGATTTGACATTTTTCTTTAAATCCTACCGGCCGATCTGTTTGGAGGGCCATCTGGCGGGCGTTTTCTTCCACTTCGGAGAGCAGGATGATTTCATTGCCCACTACGGCCACCACTTCGTCTATACGCATGGGTTGGCTCGTTTGAGGCAGTCCCAGGTTAGCCAAGCTGGTCAAGGCGAGCGTTGATATGAAAACTCGCTGTGTCCAAATAAGCACCGGGTAACTCCTAAAAGAGGTCAAACCTACAATTGGTTCTAGGGGCACACGCAGGCCAATTACTTTCCTATTAGGCTATAGAGAACGTCCTTATTCACCTTCCAGTCATACTGGCTGCGTAGTTCTGCAATCCAGCGACGTTCCAGTTCCTGCTGGTAGTCGCTGATTACTTGCCCTTTGGCTTCCTTGAAATCTTTGGGACGTGGCGGCAGGGTGCGCACAATGACAAAATAGTTGTAATTGTCCCTATTGCGGAATATTGGACCTACCTGAGGTGTCCAACCCAGGGAATCTACGGTCGGGTTGTCGCCTTTTTCCAGCAGTTCGGTAGTAAAGGTGAGCATGGTTTTTTCGCGGTTGAATTTTTCAATAAAGTTTTCTGCTGTGAGGGATCCTTTCAGAATGGCTCCTGCTTCGTCATGGCTCTTTCGAGCCACTTCCTCGTCGGCTGTGATAAAGCGCAGCACCTCCACCCGTTCGCCCCACTGATATTTGTCCTTATGTTGCTGATAATATTGCTTCAATCCAATGCTATCATTCAGGGCCTTACTCCATACTTTTTTATCCATCAGTTCAAAAAGGAGAATGCCTTCCCTGTACTCGTTCAATAGCATCCTAAATTCCTCATTCTTTTTATCCAGATTTTCTTCTCCGTACTCCTGGACCTTTTGCATCAAGAAGGGCTTTATGTTTTTTTCCACCAGCTGGCAGTAGGTTATGAATCCGCTGCGCGCCAAACGGCTGCGGTAGCTTTTCAGAAAATCGCCGAAGGTCACTTTAAATCCGTCAGACATGGTAAATAATGGTGTGGATGCGTCCAGGGAATCTAACTTTTCAAGGGGGATGCCTTTTTCTGTTGCAAGGGTGCGCAGATGATTAAAGAAGGCAGAATTTTCTTTATAGCCGGCGCTCTTTTTGATAGCTTCCACCTGATTCTCAGTGATGAGCTTGTAGCGGGGATTGCGCTGAATTTGTTTCATCATGGCATCGCGCACCACATCAAATGGAGGCAATGTGCGGCGATCCAAAAGTTTCACGATATGCCAGCCGTAGCGGGTTTGAAAGGGCGCTGAGACATCGCCGATATTCTTAAGCCCGAAAGCCTGGTCTTCAAACTCCTGCACCATTTTCTGAATTCCAAAGGGGGGCAATTCGCCGCCATTGTTGACGCTTTGGCGGTCATCCGAATAGCGCTTTACGACATCGGCCCACTCTGCGCCACTCTGCAGCATGGCGTAAGCCGAGTCAATGCGGAGCTTGCCCTTGCGCACCAATGCCGTATCATTTTGGGGCGCTTGGACGAAGATATGGGCCACTTTTACTTCGCCCACACCGGGTCTTTTGTCTAAGACCTTAATGAGGTGGTACCCAAAGTTGGTCCGCACTGGCATAGAGATCTGGCCCACGGGGGTGGAATAAGCAGCTGACTCAAAACTATAAGCCCATAACAAAGCAGTAAACCAACCGAGATCGCCCCCTTTATTTTTGGTATTTTCGTCCTGAGAATGTTCCTGAACAGCTTTTTCAAAGGGGTACTTTTTGGGATTTTTCAGGATTTTCCGTCTTATTTCAAGAGCTTTATTGTACAGGGCTAAAGTGTCTTCTGGAAGTTGGCAGTCAGATGGAAACTTTAAAAGGAGATGAGCCACGCGTAGATCATATTTATTTCGCTCATAGGCCTCTCGCAGCATGCGCTCTTCTGCGTTTTTGTCTTTCATGTAAGGCGCGGCCAACTGTTTCTTGTATCCGGCAAATTCATTACGAAATGACGCCGCCGTGTCCATTTTCAGATCCAGAGCCTGGCGTACTTTGAGTTTATAGTTAACGAATAAATCGATATACTCGTCCAGATCCTGCTTAGTAATTTTCTTGTCCTTCGGACTATTTTTCCGAAAAATGGCCTCAAATTCGGATAATGTAATTTTTTGGTCATTAATTGTGAGCAGAACGGGGGACTGAGCCTGGGCGCTGACCCTTGGCGATTTGTCTGTGACATAAAGGATGCAGGCCAATAATGCTACACTCCGATGCAGAACGTATCTCATAGCTAGAGGGTTTTTGAGTAATTAGGAGCTTCGTGGGTGATAAATACGTTATGAGGATGGCTTTCAATGACAGAGGCATGGGTGATGCGCAAGAATTTAACCTGTTTAAGTTCCTGAATGTTGCGGCTTCCTGTATAGCCCATACCGGCGCGCAGACCACCCGTAAGTTGAAACAGGACCTCAGCCACCGAACCTTTGTACGGCACGCGGCCCACGATGCCCTCGGGAACGAGCTTTTTACTATCGGTGGTTTGGTCCTGAAAGTAACGGTCTTTGGAACCTTTTTGCATGGCCTCCAAAGAGCCCATCCCACGGTATGTTTTGAATTTGCGCCCTTCAAAGATGACGGCTTCGCCGGGCGACTCGTCAGTGCCAGCAAAGAGGCTTCCGGCCATAATACAATCGGCGCCAGCACCTATAGCTTTAACAATATCTCCTGAGAAGCGGATTCCGCCGTCGGCGATAATGCCGATATCAGTGGGACCCAGGGCTTCCACAACTTGCATAATGGCCCACAACTGAGGCACTCCGATACCTGCAATCACCCGCGTAGTGCAAATGCTGCCCGGTCCGATGCCCACTTTAATTCCATCGGCGCCAGCATCGGCCAGAGTCCTAGCCGCTTCAGCTGTGGCAACATTACCGGCAACGATGTCAACTGCAGGGAAGCAATGTTTCAATTCCCGCACCGCCTCAATCACAGACCGAGAGTGGCCGTGAGCTGTGTCACAGACCAAAGCGTCTACACCTGCCTGTACTAAGGCTTCTGCACGCTCCAGAAAGCCCTCGGACACACCGATGGCGGCCGCTACCCTTAAGCGCCCCTTCTCATCTTTGCAAGCCAGCGGTTTATGTTTAGCTTTAATTATATCCTTGTAAGTAATCAGACCTACAAGGCGGAAATCCTTATCTACAACAGGCAGCTTTTCAATTTTATAAGTCTGCAGAATTTCTTCAGCTTTTTGGAGGGAGGGCACTTCGTTGGTGGTGATTAGGTTGTCGCGTGTCATTACTTCGCGAACTGGACGGCTTTCATCTTTTTCAAAGCGAAGGTCACGGTTTGTGACTATACCGACCAGTCGGCCTTCACCATTCACCACCGGAATGCCTCCTATCTTATGTTCTCGCATTAAGTTAAGGGCTTCTCCTATGGTGGCTGATTCCAGAAGAGTGACTGGGTCATTTATCATGCCGCTTTCAGCCCTTTTCACCCGACGCACCATGGCGGCCTGCTCTTCTACACTAAGGTTTTTATGGATCACACCCAGTCCCCCTTCCCGGGCCATGGCGATGGCCATATCAGCCTCCGTCACAGTGTCCATGGCTGCCGAAACAATAGGAATATTCAGTTGGATGCGCCGTGAAAACCGAGTGGATATATCCGTTTCATGGGGCATTATTTCGGAATAGGCCGGTAACACCAATACATCATCGAAGGTGAAGGCCTCTCCGATAATTTTACCCATGGGGACTTTTTAAGGTGGGCAAAAGTATAAAAGGCAGATTAATATCAAAATCATTTGTTGTAATTAGTTAAGCTTTTGAATTTACTAAACATAATTATTGAGTAGAATTTAAAAAACCTGATTGGGATGGGGCCTTCTTAAATATTGTTGGAATATCACTCAAATATAATTATTGAATTTAAGTATAATTTGATTTAAAAATGAAATTTAATTCATTTCCCCAAAAACTTTTTCCTGTAAAATTTAAACTCTCGTTAAAGCTTAGCTTATTATTAATTTTCCAAATGACGAATGGATATTCTCTATTATGTGAATTTAATTGATTTTTTTATCTTTTTCATGAAGCTTTTGAAAAGTTAGTCAATTTGTAGTTCCAAGTTCGGAACGGTCAATTGCCTGAGAGTGTCTAAAGATTGTATATTATTTTTTAAAATAGGGTAATTTTTATAAAAAATGTTTAATATTTAAGTCTAGTTTTTCAAGGTTTTCAGGATGCGTATCCTTATTTCCAGATTGGTAAATGGTGGAACAGCCGGGGCTGAACCTTCTTCTCCAAATCCAAGGAAATAGGGAAGAAATATGCGAGCGCTATCACCCTGGCGCAACACTGTGAGAGCCTCATGCAATCCTAATACGAAGGAACCGTCAAAGATTTCCAGGGAATCGCCGTTATAAGGGCTGCGGTAGATGAGCCGTCTGTTCAGATCATAGAAATCGGCCCTGAAAATCACTTTATCCCCAAAGTGGAGGGTGCGTCCTTTGCCACCTCCCAGAGGCCATACAGCAGTTCCTCGTCCCACTAAACGGACCACAGCTCCCAGCCTGTTAATTAAAGAGTCAAACTGAAGGTAAGCTTTTGTGCGTTGGTCTTCGCGGAGTTTTTCCTGGCGGGTATAATATTCTTCTGCCGAGATGCATTCATCAATTTTTATAAGAAATTTTATTTTATTTGAATTATCTATTGTTAAGGATTGAAGCAATTCCTTGAGAAAGGAAATGGAGTCTGTTTCAAGGGAGAGAAGGATACTATCACCAGGGCATAGTCCAAGCAGGGCACGGCGGATATCAGCGCCGTAATTAAGGGGTTGCAGGTCACAGTGCAGGAGGGTATCTTTCCAGTAAAGGGCCCGAGGATGTAGAGAAAAAAGACGGAGTGACGCAACATCTCCGCTATCGCAGGAAGAACAGGGCCTTTCAGCCTTAGAATAAATGCGCCGCCTCAAGGTTTTTCCCAACTTTTCCTCTGGATGGGGCCTACAGGAGCCCATCATAACTACCCCCAGAATAAGACTCCAGGCTTTAAGGCTTGCGCGGCTCCACTTCCGAGAGGTAAATATCATAGACGATCGTGCTGAAGGGGGGAATCTTGTCCAAATCTCCTAACAATCCAAATGCCAGATGCGAAGGGATAATCACGATGGCACGGTCGCCTTCCTGAAGGTATTTCATGGCCTCATGGAGTCCACTTTCTACCATATCAAAATCCACTGTAAAGCTCTCTACTTTGCCTGGTTCAGATCGGTAACATTCCTGGCCGTTGAGCAGTGAAACTGAATATTGAACCCATACGATGTCGCCGGAAGCCGGCCGGCGCCCTTGTCCCTTTTCATACACGGCTAAACGCAAACCTGTGCCCGTGCTAAAAAAAGGCCAACCTCGGCGTCGGATATAGTTTTCAATATCCTCATTTTCAGTTTCGGATATTCGTCGGTTTTCACGTTCCAGTTCTTGTCTCAGAGACTGAGAAAAAGAAGAGTTACCTGAAGGCGGTGTGACGGGCTCTGGACGTTGTGGCCGGCAGGTCCAGCTTAATATGATTACCAGACCTAAAACGAGTTTCAAATGGAGACAGCGGGCCATATGTGCCGGAGCCATTCGGGCAGCTTTTCTTTTAATAACGCTTCGGCCTGGGAGGCATTGCCCTGCACTTGACCCCCCGCCGCATTACGATGTCCGCCTCCTGAAAAATAAAGAGTCGCCAATTCATTCACTGGGATTTCGCCTTTACTCCGGAAAGAAAGTCTTGTAATACCATTGTCTTGCTCCGTAATAAGCACGGCAATTTGCACATTTCCAAGGGAGAGGGCCATATTCACAAAATTTTCGCTGTCGCCCTTTCGGAAGTTAAAGCGTTTCATTTCTTCCTGAGTGAGGCTCATGTATGCGGTGGCATATTCGGGTAGTACTTGGAGCTTTTCATAGAGGCAATATCCGAAAAGTCGCAGTCTGTCCAAGGTATTGTTCTGAAAGACGTGGTGTATGAATTCTTGCGTACGAGCGCCGGCCTCCATGAGACGCATACATTGACGGAAGGTATCGGCTGAAAAACCGTACATGAAGCCCCCCGTGTCCATGAAAATACCGGTGAACAGACAGGTGGCTACTTCTGGACTGAGAGGGTCCTGGGGGAAAACCAGTTCAAGGAACCGTCCCACCATCTCCGAGGTAGAGCTGGCGGAGGTATCATGGAATACGTGTATCCATTCAGCTTTTTCTGGATCTGGGTGATGGTCAATGAGTACTTTAGGAACTTGAAGCTTTCTGAATGTTTCTTCCAAGAGGTCCAAACGGTCCAGTCTGTTGAAATCTAAACAGAAAATGAGATCGGATTGGGTAAGGGCAAGGCGAGCGGCATCCGGTTGTTTATCGGCTACTACAATTTTATGTCTTCCAGGCAAAAAGCGGTAGTAATGAGGATAAGCATCCGGTATTAAGACGCATGTTTTTTTGTCCTTTTGGAGAAAAAAATTGCAAAGGCCCAAGGCAGCACCCAGGGCGTCTCCATCCGGATTCTTGTGAGTTAATATGACAAGAGAACGTGCACCAAGAATGGCAGCTCGGAGCTGCTCAGCCGGAAGAGAAGGGGGGGTGGACACAGACTACGTATTTGGCTACTTTTGCGCCTCAAAAGTACACAGAGAGCATGGCCGGACGCCTCACATTTACCATGATAAAGCCGGATGCCGTACAGAACGGGCATATAGGAGAGATACTGTCCATCATACTGCGGAACGGATTTAAAATACGAGCTATGAAACTCACACAGCTTACCCCAGAACAGGCTGGAAAATTTTACGCTGTCCATAAAGAACGCCCTTTCTACGCAGAGTTGTGCGCCTACATGTCGTCAGGACCCATAGTGGCGGCATTGCTGGAGAAAGAGAATGCGGTGGAAGACTTTCGCGCGCTAATAGGTGCCACCGATCCGGCCAAAGCGGCCGAAGGCACTATTAGGAGAATGTTTGCAAAGTCCATATCGGAAAATGCGATCCACGGGAGTGATAGCGATGAGAATGCCCTTGTGGAAGGGCGCTTTTTCTTCTCTGAGCTGGAGATATTTTGACTCCGCGTCAAGTCATTGAAAGGCTATCCCCGCTGGTGACGCCCGCCAGATTGCGGCGCTTTTGGCAGGTGGCCAGGCAACGGACGCGATACATAACCGTAGTGCTGGAGAACTTATATCAGGATCACAATATCAGTGCGGTTCTTCGTACATGCGAGGGTTTGGGTATTCAGGATGTGCATGTGGTGGAAACCACCAATGCGTTCCGTGTGAACGAAGAAGTGGCTTTGGGAGCTTCCAAGTGGCTCACTATTTATCGTTACGGAAATGTCCCTGAGGGACCTTCTCCCATGAGGCTATGCCTGGAAAGCCTACGCCAAAAAGGTTACCGGATTACGGCCACCGTACCGCGACCGGATGCTCTTCCTGTGGAAGCATGTCCTTCGGATCGTCCGCTGGCCCTTCTGATGGGTACTGAAATGCAGGGGCTATCGGAAGAGGCCATCGGTTCAGCCGACCTAATGTTGTATTTGCCCATGCGGGGTTTCACTGAGAGCTTTAATGTATCGGTGAGCACAGCCATCTTTTTATATGCTTTGTGGAACAAGATCCGTTCCGAGGGTAACCTGGTATGGCTTAGTGAGGAGGAGCAGGAAGAGCTAGTGGCTGAATGGTTGAAGCTGAGTGTGCGGCGGGCTGACGTGATTTTATCTTGGGGGGAGGGAGAAAATGGACGTGGAGCGGCGAGGGGTTGATGATATATGAGGGAAGGAGCGCGGCTAGTGTGGGGAGTCGAAGGACCGGCTCTGTAGCATTGCCGGAGCGAGCGTTGAGTACGGAATAGCCCGCCCCCAAATAATCTTCCCAAAAATCTTGAAAACTTTTAACCAGAGAAGTATAATACTTTTACAGTCTCTGATGAAGGCAAACATGAATAAAATTCTGGTGGCTTTCTCAGTTTGTGGATTTGTCTTCCCCCGGTCCTGGCTTATGGCCCAGGGAATGGAAAAGCCATTGCCCAAAGAAATAGTGCATCTGACTCATGAAGCCTATGATCAATTGAAAAGCAATGGTCAATTAAAACCGAACACCTTTTACATCGTGGGCTTGCCATCGGGCGATCCGGCCCTTTTGAATCCTGACGGCATCAAGATACCGGAAAAAAAGCCTTCCCCCCAAAGCGGCAGTGCCAAAAACCTGAACTCTTACTGCTTCATTGAGCCTAATCCTCAGACCTATTCCACCCCCCCCAACTTTTACCAGTTGGATGATGGAGGCTTTGGACCTATTCCTTTGCCGTTTCCTTTTTGCTTTTACGGGAACACGTATAATGCGTTTTACATCAACACAAACGGGAATATTACTTTCAATGGAGTATATGCCATTTTTACGCCAGTAGGTTTTCCCAACAACACCACCCAGCCGATGATAGCGCCTTTCTGGGCGGACGTGGATTTCGGTGGCTGGAACAATGTGGGGGTATGCTACTATCAGGTGAATCCCACAAATGCCATTATCACTTGGTACAATGTTGGTTACTACAACGAACAACACGACAAGAAGAACACTTTTCAGGTGATCATCACAGATGGCAATGATCCCGTTTTGCCGCCGGGTAACAACGTGGGCTTTCGCTACAAGGATATGCAGTGGACGACGGGGGCAGCCAGTTGCGGAACCGGGTCAGGACCCGCCTGCTTCTACAATGGTAACTGGTACAGCTGTGGCGGGAGCGGAGGGTTTTGTGGGGCGCCGGCTGTGGTGGGGGCCAACCGAAATAATGGTGTGGATTATGTCCAATTCGGCCGTTTTGACCATCCAGGGACCGATTACGCTGGGCCTTTTGGTCTGAGCGGGGTGGATTGGCTGGATTATCAGACGTTTAACTTCAATGTGTGCACTTCGGGGGGCACTTCAAACGTGCCGCCCGTGATCCAGGCTTCCAACATTTGCGGGGACACGTTGACGCTGTGTGTGAACGACAGTACCACATTCAATATCAGTTTTCTCTCCCCAGAGCAGGGGCAAAGTACGTCGGTGGTGACCACCACTGTCCAGGGCACTGGCTTCACGGTTCTAAGTAATAATCCTGGCAATGTGGCCAACCTGACGGTAAAGTTTGTAGCTTCCACGGCCAATGTGGGGACCAACGTGTTGCAGATACTTGCTACCGATAATGGCACGCCTGCTGCTAATACGACCTACTATCTGGTGGTTATCGTGAAGCCGGTGGTTCTGAATCCTGTTATTCAAGGGAGTGCCCAGGTATGCCCGGGACAGACGACCACGCTGACCGTGAGCGGAGGGCCCTATGACAATTACACATGGACACCGGGCAATGCGGCCACCCCCACGATCACGGTGGGGCCGGGCACCTACAGCGTGACGGTGGACTCGGCGGGGTGTTCCTTTACCAGCGCGCCGTTTACGGTGTCGCAGGTGCAGGCTAGTCCCGTGATCACGG
>JANWWQ010000050.1 GCA_025055635.1 Flavobacteriales bacterium | reverse complement strand
TTCGGGAGAAACGAAGATCTTCCAGGCTAGATATACAAGAGAGGAAAATTTCTTTCTCCGCGGGGGTTATGCGTTCAAATCGGGCAATTAAGCCTTTTAATTCCATAGCAATAAATTTTTTTTAAAACTAACAATTAATTTAGAGCATAGACGGAACTCGTCGTAGTAGCAGGCAGAGAATCAATCTTCAGGATTATTCTCCCTGAGTTTTTGAGGTTTTAGGCCAAGTATGGCCTGTATTTCCTTTATATTACGCTTTTCAGCGGAGAAATGAGTGGGTTGCTAGAGACTTATCCTGGCCCCGAATGTGTGCGTACCCCCGAACGCATAAGTGGCCCGAAAGGAGTAATCCAGTCCGAAGCGAGGTCTGAACTTTTTCTCCAGTTCGCTCTTGCCCAGTGGGATATTGACAGTGGCTCCCGCAGCAGGGCCGGTGAAAGCATTCAAAAGGTTACTGTTTAGGGCGCCACGGTCTTTGGATAGGATGCCTTTTTCAAAGGCATAGCCTCCCCTCAGCATTAAAATATCTTTCCAACTGTATTCCACCCCTCCAATAAATTGATCGCGCGTGAAGGAGTTAGATTGAAAGGCGCCTGCAAAGGTAACCTTATGAGCCATGGTGAATCGCAGGCGGTACATCACACCCACATTCAACAGGGCGGGCATCTCAAAGTCAGATGAACGCTGTTGAGCCGTGAGCGTGGCCCCTGTTGGCAGGGTGGCCGATGTGCTCAGACCATCCCCATTGAATCGCATACGAGGTCCTATGTTGCGCAAGGTGATCCCAAAAACGAAATTCTCCTTTTTCAATTCACCCGCCCCCAGGTTTGTGACATACTGCACACCAGCATCCACAGCAAACCCCACGGCTGACACATTGGCTATGGCTTCATTGATGACGCGGAAAGTGACACCTCCGTGAATCTTATCCGAAAACGACCTTGCGTAAGACAGAGCTACGTTAAGGAAACGGGGAGAAAAGTAGGCCCCTGTGCCTTCAGGGTTATTTTCATTAGTGACGGGAATATCGCCAAAGTTCAGAGAAACCACCGACAATCCAAGAACTCCTCCCTGCTTGCCCAATCTTTGAGCCAGTCCGAAAGCATTGATGCCGATATCGGATCCGACCAGCCAGCGGCTATGGGCAAATACCACTTCCGTGCGGGGTGCAAATGCCAGGCCAGCCACATTGGCAAAAACGGCCTCCAGCCCTTGCGTGTTGGCCGTCCCAGCCGTATGCCAACCTGAGCTACGGGCCCACGGATTGATGAGTAAGTGGGAAGCACCGGCCTGCCCTGCACGGTCAATATTACCGGCTAGAATAAACCCCATTTTACTGAGGAGTACTAGCGGCATTATTCCCTTGGATATACGCCACATAAATGAGATGTTTTATCTGTTCTTTAAAATTTTTACAATCCAGACAAATCCACGGGTCTCATCACGCCGAACCATTTCAGTACACGGTCGCCCACGCCAGGCACCCGCACGTGGATGAGGTAAATACCACTGGAAATAGGAATGTTGGCATAGTTGCGCAAATCCCAGTCTATAAAGGTGGTAGTATTATCAGCCTTTGTGTAGCGCTTGATCAGAGTACCAGCCGAGTTGTAAATGGTGATAGTACACTCGGGAGGTAGGTTGGTAATGCGCACCCGATTATCCAGTTTATTGTTCTCGTAGGCAGCATAAGCATAATACGGGTTAGGTACTACGTTAATAAGATCCAGAGCGGCCTGAGCCGTGGGTCTATGGTTTGTGACAGTAGCCAGTTTGTCCATTGAAAACTTGTAGAAGGGCAGATTATCGTTTTGGGGATTCGGCTCAGCCTCGTCAGCATAATTGAAGTATTTGGCGTACGGTTTGCTGACCCGAAGACGAATCCTAATTTCCGTTCCTAACCATTGCAGATTTGGCATTTTAAAGGGCACAGCCGTCCACATTACCGATCGGAATACTGCTCTTTTGTCATTGACTGAGGGCTGACCGTTATTTTTGGTCATGTATTCCATGATTTTACGTCCTTCATCATAGCGGGTCATGCCTCCGATTGCTGATGAGGCGGGCTTTAGATGATTGAAAATATAAATGAAATGTTTGCCTGCTATGAGTGGATCTGGATCCGGAAAATTTAAAACATTCAAAATATTTTCAAAAAATTCTCCTGGTTCCGTAGGATTGAACAGCATATCCCTTCCATTGAGCTTTGCCAGCCAGGAATCTTCCCCAAAGGCTATATTAAGGCGTTCCCCTGTTTCCACGTCAATCACATAGCCGGGGAACCAGCTCATCCCGTAAGGGCTGATGTAATTTGGATCATCTGGATTATTGGAGGCCGTTGTGAGCATGGGGCTTTCATGTTTTCCGTCCACAGTGGCGTATCGGCCTTCTTTATTAACACTTGGGCTGCGTCGGAGGTCAAGGCGGCGAGGTTTATTACCGGCCATACTGGGATGTACATAGGTCGTGTCCGGATGACGACCTGTCTCAAATACGGGGCACCGGCTCCACTTGCTTTTATCGGGAGTTAGAACAATGTCCACACTGTGGAGGTAGTCCAGCTTATTCAAATTGCTGGCTACTGCGTCGTCCCAGGCAGGTGCGTAGGAGCGCTTAGAGCACAGAGCGTAGGGAACAAAACAACCCTGTTCCTGTCCTAAGGACAAACGGCCGAATACGTTATTAGGATCTCCCTTCACGGAGCCTTCAATGTTTTCTGAAGCCGTGGCCTTACCAGATAACAGGTAATTCAATTGGTAGATGGCGTCATTGTCCGGAATGAAGCCGATCCATGGTAAAGAACCATCGGCAGTGGTGATAGTGGCTTCAATGACACCGTTATTGCGTTCTCGTTCTTTGTCTTCGTTGTTCACTAGGATGGTACCTGGCTGACCAGCCTGTCGTACAGCCAGACTGAGTCCCATGAATTCGCCATTGGATTTACGGAAAAGAATTTGTTCGGTGCCGCTGGCCAGGTTGTCATCGGCTTCTGCCACCAGGTTCATGTTTTCATCCAGGAGCACCCAGCGACTCTTGTAGGCCGACATAGTGGCTACACCAAAAGTGCCTTGGGTGATCGTAGAAGAATCGGTGACGAGTTTTACATAGTAAGTGCCACCCCTGAGGCTTAGGGGGTCAATGACTTTCAGGGCTAATGGACCGCGACCTCTTTGATAAACGGGGTGTCTGACAAAATAAGGGGGTTCTAATATGGCTTTTTCCGTCTCTTCCGTGAGGTCCAAATTATTTCCCCCGTTGCCTTGTCCTTCCAGACGAATAATTTCCGGAGAATCGCCATAAAAAGAGTTCAGGACGGTACCGTAGCTCTCAGGGGCAGGGATGTGAGGGATAGCCGAATATACCTGGATGGGCCCCGAGGCGGCTTTACGACCCAGTAGGAAGGGCATTTTCTGCCCATCCAGATAGGCAGGATCGTTGGGATCATATTTTTTATATTGGTTATAGGCATAAGCCAAAACCATGAAGTAATACTTTTTGTTGTTCACCAATCGGTCGTCGGCCCCTTGGGCAAAAGCGTCAGTTTGCACACGCAAGGAATGGAAGATTCCTTCATTGGCTCCATCCACTTCTAACACAGGAACAGAAGCATCCAAAAATTGGTCATACTTATAATTTATTAGTCGGCCAATGGGATTACCCTGGCTATCAAAATCGCGAATGTCACATTGGGCAATCAGGCGCATTTTGTCCGGATCGTACCGATCAGCGGCCGTTACCTCTCCATTGACACATTGGTAAATCAGATACCCTTGGAAGCGGTAGTAGCGTAGTGATTCAGGTTTTATGGTCGTGTCAATCGTGTAATCCAGTTCTTGATATCTATTGAGATAATTATTAGACACGGTGCTATTGGTCCAATAAAGAATGATCTCCCTATCCAATTCCTGTACATAAACATCGGGCGCATCTGGTCCATCAATGATGCGGAAGCAGTTTTCAAAGAGAAGCTGAGCTTTGTCGTCGGCTTTACGCACTAGTTCCACAGAAGCGAAGGGATCGCCTGCGAAGGAACGGGCCCACACCACGCCTGTGGTGATATCGTTCACGGCTCCTGGCAGCAATGTAAATGGGCCAGAGGATTGAACGAAACGCCGGTCACCGGGAGGGTTACCAGGTAATCCAGGGGCTGGTTCTTTATCGGTCCATAAAAAGCCCGGGTTTACCCCCCCTGTACCCCAATGGAAAGGATCTGAATCACCGGGAAACATGAAGTCCGATGGGATGGAAGTAGCACCTGACGAACCAATTAATCCCGTACCCCCATACACCATTCGGCTGTTGTTTTTCCAAAAGCCCCTGAGGTAGTTGTAATATTGGATTCCAATGGTGGGATCTCCCTGAATGCCCGAGGAATTGTTGTAATACAGAAAGCGCCGCATGCCGATACGCTCATTATCCACGATGGTATCCTTAAATCCTAAACCGTTTATAGCCAGCCAGGTGTTCACATCATAAATGTTGAAAGTATCTGCTATTCCATTGGGATCTGCATAGGGTCCTTCAAAAAAGTCAATACCAATAGCGGGGGGATTGGGGCCGTAATGGTCCGGACCCCCGTTCCCATCGATCGCATTTCCGTTGTACATGTAACCAAATCCCCGGCGCACATCACAACCGGTGTAATCGTCGAAGGCATAGCCGATATCCGCATCTGTGTTGACGCCAAAATAGGTATTGTAGAGGGTGTTGGTTCCCCTATTGATCAGCTCAAAGTTGTAGAATGTCATGTTGTTGATTTCATCATTGGTACGGAATGCAAATGCCTGAGCGCGTATTTCCATTCCAATAGGTGTGGCTTGGGTTTCATTATGAATGTTACCCTTATCGTTGAACACCCAGAAAAGCGTTACATCACCCCGGAGGTAAGGCGTTCGGTTCACCCGGCAATCAATTTGTCGGTCTAGATCATAGCCTGGATAATCGCAATTTTCAGGATTGTATTCCAGGTCACCATCCACGTCCACAAAGGGTGCCACGAAATATTGCTTACTGCCCGCTGCAGAAGGGAACGTATTAATCTTGAAGGTGGTGGCTGGCCAGTCGCTGATACTCAAAGGCGTGGTGTATCCATTGCATAGGGGAGAGGAGGGGTTAATACATTTACACAATCTGTGCAAAGCCACTTCTTCGCGGGTAATTTTCCAAATTCGGTCCCACCTGAGGCACTCTTCCGGGGTAATTTCAGCTTCGCCTTCGGTGAGAGGCCCTGTGTAATAATCTACCCCATTGGAGCGATAGCGTTGGGCTGCCATTTTCAAAATACCATTGATATCGGTGCCCCCCATCCACAGTGTTCCCAAATAGTTGGAATGCTTGCCGGAGCCTTTTGGCACCTCATAACGGGCAAATTGCTTGAGGTCCCACCACATATCGCCGCCAGAATGAATGGTGGTCCGGACGTTATTCACTTCCAATACAGCGCTGGCAGTGGGCGCAGCGCAACCGGCCAACAAGCTTTTGTCAGGAGAAGGAGGCGGTGGGTTTTGGCTTCCACCCGAAGAACCGGACTTACCAGGACCCTTATAAGCCTGCACCGGCCAAGCCATCAATACGCCGATCGCCATCAGAAAGATATGTACACACCAACGGCGAGGGATCTGCAAGGGTTTCGCAAGTACCATATTGAGTTGGTTGAATATTACGAGTGTGATTTTCATTTCCAAAATTTTTTATTTCTACAAATCACAGCGCGAATAAAATGGTTAGAAGTTCACAATGACCCCCAGCCTCAGCCTGCGAGGCAAGGACCAATTATAGGGATTCCTAACAGCCATCGCATACATCTCCCTGTATGAATGGGAACTGGGCTGGGTGTTGTTGATTTCAGACTGAGAGTTTGCATCTGTCAGGTAGCCATCGTCAGCTGGATTGCCCGTGTACCGGTACACGTTGATTACATTTTTGAAATTAAACAGATTGAGCGCTTGCAAGTAGGCTTCCACTACGCTGCGATTGCCGGATTCCTTGCCTTTTTTGCCCCAGAAGTTTACTTTCCATTGTTTATACACGCGCAGGTCCACATTGAATTGCCAAGGCAAACGCGAGCCGTGGATGGTACCGTCCAGTACATAACGGTTCCAGATGCTGCTGGCCTGCGTGGCCACTAAGGTCAAGCTTCGGCTATAAGGGAAACCTGATCCGCCGAACATTGTAGCTGTGATACCCGCGTTGGAAAAGATATCGCTCTTTCCAATGCGGGGGCCGTTATAATCCCTGCCTTCGCCATAGGAATAATCAATGAACAGGTTAAAAAAGTGCCGTTGGTCCAGCCGCAAGGGCACAGGCACCCGGAAAACGGTAAATCCAGCCGCATTCAGATTGACGGAGGAGGTTTGGTCCGCATATGTACCATCGGCGTATTGAAGAGTATAGGAAGCCGTTAACCTCACATTTCCTGTACGCCGCAAATCGTAGGTGATGGTGAGGCCTTTGGTGGTGCCCAGGTCCACATTTTGATAGGTGAAATATTCTCGGGGATAGGCTCCCGTTACGCGCTGCACATTAATCTGGTCGCGGATTTCCCGATAGTAGGCTGTGATTTTTATAGCTGAATTATCGCCAATTTGTTGCTGAAAGCCCAGAGAGTAATCAATGGTTTTTTCGGGACGCAGGGCTGGGTTGTTGAAGGGATTTCCTGCATTATTGGGATAGGAGGTATTATCCCAGAAAAAGTAATCAAACGGATCCAGGCGCACGCCGCCGAACGGCCTTTGCACTAGCACATCGTAATGGGCTGTGAAAAGGGAGACATCTGAGATGGGAAATGAAAAAGCAATACGCGGCATCACGTTGACCTGGGGCTTATAGTCGCCGAAGGAGGCATCCACGTTAAAGTTGCCTGAGCGTACACTCTCATTGAAGTTCACCAAGTAAGGGATGGGCTCTCCTGTGTTGGTGGCTCGGAGGGGAGCTATATCGTTCAGTTGCTGACCCTCTTTGTTAAACCAAAGATCTCCCTTGCGATAACCCAGAATGGTGGGGGTCATACCGGCCTGGTTGGTATTCACGTACACCACGTAATCGTCCCCAATATTGGAAGGATGAGGACCCGGCACTTCTCCCGCTGTTCGTGCGGCATATAAGGTGTAGGGGTCCTTCAGCACGCGCTGGTTGGCGTCAAATCTATCCACGCGCAACCCGGCATTAAATACCAGGTCACGGAAGGAGAATTTATCCATAATATAGCCCGATACATACACCGGCTGAAAAGCCGCAATACTGCGCACAAAGTTCCCATTGGCGTCTTTTTTATTAAAGAAATCCGACAGGCTGGGCCGCCCTCTCAAGGGGTTTCCGTAGGGGTCATATCCATAATAATGTACAATTAGACTCCCGTTATTGAGCAGTTCGTCAGGACTAAACATTTTGATGTCCAGGAAGGAAGGATCCAGGGCATCAAAAGGTATGAAGTCCAGGCTTTTCTCATCCATGCCCAATTTTTTGCGTAAATTTTTATCAAACCACGCATGTCCATCAGCAGAGTACAATCGGTTGTACATGATCGTATCCAAATACACTCCGTTCTCATCCTGGACAAGGATGGGATTGTCGTAGTCTATTTCCTTAATGTGTCGGTTCACCAGTTGGCGACCCACGTTCCACATTGAACCGGGTGATACGGAGTACCGGCTGTCCCGCCGCTGTTCAAATTCAAAGCCTACCGTGATGTTATGGTTTTTCAATTCCACGGCGCCCATACCCAATAATCTGTACTGAGTGGCCTTACCATAGCTATAATTATTGAAATAATGGCCAGGGTTGTTCCAGATGGTATACACTCCAGGATTTGCGGACTGGTTGTTAGGTTGGTCACCATTGCGCAAGCCCAGATTTTTTATGAGGCTGTTAAAATTATCATATCTGTCAAAGGGATTTTGATAAAGGTTATAAACAGCTTGGGTGTAAGCGGCTAATTCAGGGTTCAGGCCTGATGGTGTGAATTGTACCAGCACATCCCGGTCGCCCTGATAGCGCCAACCTACCATACCGGTAGACTCATCGGTACCATAGGTGAAGGTAGGCGCTGTAAGCACATTGAACCGCCCTACGTACCCATAATGCCAGAGATTTCCGCGGTGCCGGGGATCAAAAGCATGGCTTCGGGCATAGGAATAATCCCCCTGCAGAGAGAAAAAGGCGCTGCGAAAGGCCCCTTTGGATTCCTTATCAGCCTGAAAGCGTTGGATAAATTTTGCATACACGTTGAAGTCGTAATTGACAGACAACCCAGCATTTTGCCAGTTCAAGGGCTGATTGGCATAGGAAACGTCCCGGGTGCGGAAGTAATTACCATTTCCACCAACGGTAAAGGTGGTCTGAGGCCCTAGGGCAAAGTCCAACTTTCCGGTCAGGCTTCCTTTATATTGCCAGGAGTTGGTACGGGTGGGAACCACACGGAAATCGTCCCGGGTCAGGAATTGCGAACTATAGTTGGTTCCTGTGCCTGTGGCATCAACCCGGAGAGGGTTTGCGAGCAAACGCTGGCGCACTTCGGGTTTCACTTCATAAAACCCGAAGAAGACCGGGCGGGGATCTTTGTGGTATTCCCCCTCAGCGGCCAGCAGGAAACCCACCAAAGGTTCCCTCGCTCCTCCTTCTATTTTCGGTTTTCGCCACAATAAGGGACCTCCCACATTTCCTTGAAATAGATAGTTATCGTAAAGATCCAAAAATTTGGAGGAGCGAGCTTCAAACCCCCCGAACCACTTTGGAGAGATACCCCGCGTGGTCATCAGGATGATACCGCCTGTAGCATCCCCTAAGTTGGCGGGAACCCCTCCGAGGATCACTTGCACTTCCTGGATGGCCTGTTGCGGCAGGCTAGCATTTCCGCGAATCTTTACCCCATCAATGAAAATCAGGGGCGATCCGCGGGAGCCACGCAGCGTGTATTCTGACCCATTGCTGTTTACCCCTCCTACTATCAAGGCTGCATTGATAGGATCCCGAGCGGGTAATTTCAACACATCCTCTCGCTGTATGTTGGCACCTTGGGTTCCTTCATCTTTTTTGATGAGGGGATCCTTCACAGCTTCAATATCTACTGTCTGCAAATTCTGAGGGTTTTCCGTCAGCGTTATATCCTGGAACGTGATTTTGTTAGCGCTCACCACAATGTTGGTGAGTTTTTTAGTCGTATAACCTATGGCCGACACCTGCAGGTCGTATGTGCCTACGGGCACGGAGGTCATGGAATACACTCCCTCAAAATCCGATGGTGCACCTGCCACCTGGCGTGTCCCCTGCAGTAGTACCACATTGGCGAAGGGTATGGGTTTGCCGGCGGCATCCTTCACCGTTCCTTTCACGCCCCCCGTGGTTCCCTGACCCTGCACACCTGCAACGCAGCCTATCACCAGAGAAAAGAACGATAAAAATTTTTTCATATTGATGATTTTATAGCATTTTGGTAATTCGGGCGTAAAAATAACCACATACCCTACTTTGCAAAATCTTCCACGAAAAAGTCCCATTAGGTCCTAGCCCACAATCGGTTAGGTATCCTGGAACAAAAATAGTTGCCCTGTCTTTGAGCCGCACCAAAAAAATTGGACGAGTGCGGCCCAAAGTCCAGTCTTCCACCTGGAGCTACTTGCGATTGTTTGAATCGGGTGTTTTTTGCCGGGTGTGCTCTTTGCGGCCAGCGATTACCGCCGGCCCGCCGTGAGCAGGCTGCTTTAGGCTCCGCGTCCACTGCGGCAATTACTTGGGGCTACTGGCCCAAAGGCAGTAGCGGCTTTCGATCCTCCGTATCCCTCACCCAAGCTCCTCTCTTGTCCATTGCTCCCCCTTCACTGTTACCTTTGAGCTGTGGCACCACCGCTTCTGGAGGTTTCCGGCCTTGATATTACCCTCGGTTCAAAAAAATTGGTGCATGGCTTGCACTTTCGGCTGGAGGCAGGTCAGACCTTAGCAATCGTTGGGGAATCAGGCTCCGGAAAGAGCCTCACGGCCCTCGCCATCATGGGTCTGCTACCTTCTGGGTTGCTGTCCAGGGGTTCCATCCTTTGGAAAGGACAGCCCATCCATACTTGGCCTGAGCGTAAACGCCGACGCCTGCGCGGTAAAGAAATGACCATGGTGTTCCAGGAACCCATGAGTAGCCTTAACCCAGTTCTCACTTGCGGTTATCAAGTAGGTGAAGTGCTAAAAGTCCACGAGGGCTTGCGGGGCCAAAAGCTCAAGCAGCGGGTATGGGAGCTGTTTGACCAGGTTCGCCTGTCCGATCCCTCACGAATGTGGAGGTCTTACCCTCATGAACTCTCCGGAGGTCAAAAACAACGGGTGATGATCGCTATGGCCATCGCCTGTCAACCAGACCTGCTTATTGCCGACGAGCCCACCACTGCTCTGGACGTAACAGTTCAAAAGGAAATCCTGGATCTTCTGACTCAGCTTCAGGCTAATACGGGCATGGCCATGCTGTTTATCAGCCACGATCTGGCTATTGTGCATAAATTGGCCCACCATGTATTGGTGATGCAACAGGGCCAGGTGGTGGAGCAAGGCCCTTCCCATCAGTTGTTCGTCAGACCAGAACATCCCTATACCCGTGGCCTTCTGGCTTGCCGGCCACCCCTCGTGGGTCGCCCCAGGCCCCTTCCCGTGCTGGATGATTTCCTGAACCCTCAACCCAAAACCTCCCGTAAAACGGCAAAACATATTCCTTACCCTCAGCCTACAAGCGAGGCCATTCTGAGAGTGGAAAACCTCCATGTGCGCTACGTGACCCGACGCAATTGGTTGGGCCAGCCCATTCAATGGCTCCAGGCCGTGGATAACGTGAGTTTTGAAGTTTACACAGGCGAAGTCCTTGGCCTGGCTGGGGAGTCAGGGTGCGGCAAAAGCACTCTTGGAAGGGCCGTGCTTGCGCTTCAACCCGCGGAAAAGGGCGCCGTGTGGTATAAGGGAAGGAATATCTTTTCCCTGAGTTCTTCTGAGCTGCGTCGGTTACGTCGTGAAATTCAGGTGGTTTTTCAGGATCCCTACGCAGCTCTTAACCCTCGGATGACCATCGGGCAAGCCCTGTCTGAGCCCCTGCGCGTGCACCGACTTGTACCAGAGGGCCGTTCCGCCAGAAAAAAAGTAGAAGAGCTCCTGGAGCGCGTGGGGCTTCGCCCGGATATGTTCCATCGTTATCCGCATGAATTTTCCGGTGGCCAACGGCAACGCATCTGCATTGCACGAGCTCTGGCAGTGCAACCCTCGTTCCTGGTATGCGATGAAGCCGTGTCGGCCCTGGATGTGAGCGTTCAAGCCCAAATACTTAATTTGCTTAACGATCTGCGGGAGGAATTGGGTCTCAGTATGCTCTTCATTTCCCATGACCTTTCGGTAGTGCGGTATATGAGCCATAGGGTGGCTATCATGCAACAGGGCCACATTGTGGAACTAGCCTCTGCCGATGAAATTTTCGCTAAACCCTCCTCCGAATATGCACGCCGCTTGATTCATGCCATCCCCAAACTGGAATTAACCTAAAAATCCTTAAAGCCTATGAGCCAGAAATTAGCCATTAATATCTCTGGAAGCCCTCCTCCTATTGGGCCTTACAGCCCGGCTATCAGGTTTGGAAATCTGCTCTTCCTGTCCGGGGTTATTGCTCTGAATCCTCAAAGCGGTGCCTTAGACCAACAATCGCTGGAAGCCGAGATAACCCGAATCATGGAAAATATCCGCCATATTTTGGAACATGCGGGTCTGTCGTTCCAGGATGTATTAAAAACCACCATATACTTGACCCATATGCAATATTTTGAGACCGTAAACAAAATCTACGGTTCCTATTTTACCCCACCCTACCCGGCCCGCGAAACCGTTCAGGTGTCCGCATTACCCCGCGGAGCCCGGATAGAGATTTCCCTGGTAGCTGGTTATCCCTGATTAACCTCTTCAAGCCCTATGGAAAAATGTTTTTTGCCGGCACTGCTGGCTCTAATGCTTTCACAATGTAAAGTGAACCCTCCGTTGGCCTTGTCCCCCACGGATCCTGCTGAAGCCCTGCCAGAAATTCGCCTGCCTGAAGGTTTCCGAATCTCCCTATTTGCCCGTGTAAAAAACGCCCGGGCTATGACGCTAAGCCCCTCAGGAATCCTCTTCGTGGGCTCGCGTAAGGAAGGAAAAGTGTACGCCGTTCTTAACAGAGATGGAGACCTAAAAGCTGACGAGGTGGTCACCGTAGCTTCAGGCCTCCACATGCCAACGGGTGTGTGCTACCATCAGGGAGACCTTTATGTATCGGAAGTGAGCCGGATCCTTGTTTTTGAAAACATTGACAAGACCTTTAGAAATCAGCCCGTTCCAAAAGAGATACCTTATCGTTTCCCATCGGAGGAGCACCATGGCTGGAAATACATCCGTTTCGGCCCCGACGGCTTGCTCTACGTGCCGGTGGGAGCGCCCTGTAATGTATGCCTGCGGGAAGATGATCCGCGCTTCGCCACCATCATGCGTCTGCGTAAGGACGGAACCGGGGCCGAAATTGTAGCGCGGGGAGTACGCAACTCCGTCGGGTTTGACTGGAATCCGCTTACCGGTACACTTTGGTTCACCGATAATGGGCGCGATTGGATGGGGGACGATCTTCCCCCCTGTGAACTAAACGCCTGTCCCAAACCTGGCCTTCATTTCGGATTTCCTTACTGCCATGGCTCTCAAATACCTGATCCTGACTATGGAAGAATAGCTTCCTGCCAAAATTTTACGCCGCCGGCCCAGGAGCTTGGGCCCCACGTAGCTCCCCTAGGTATGACATTCTACACCCACAAGCGCTTCCCCCAGCGGTACCACAACGGAATCTTCATTGCCGAACACGGCTCCTGGAACCGGAGCACCCCCATCGGCTATCGGGTCACCTTCGTCCCTGTCCAAGACGATAAAGCGCTAGGCTACGAGGTTTTCGCCTCAGGCTGGCTGCGACCCGATGGCTCCCGCTGGGGTCGTCCCGTGGACGTAATTACCACATCGGAAGGACACCTATTAGTGAGCGATGACTACGGGGACGCCATTTACATCATCACCTACGACGACCCTAAATCCACGAAATGATTCGTTTCAACCTGCTTAGTTTTGACCCTGTGCAGCGCAGGTGGCTCTGGTTATTGATTATGTATCAGACTGGGGTTTCACAAGCCCAGACCGTGAGCACCTATGCTTTACAGGAACCTTTTGCAGCCCGCTACTGGGAGGTGCCGGTGACGCTAAACCCGGCCGCCTCTGGCACCGCGCCCCGCCTCAGAGCCACCGCTCTGGGTCGTACGCAGTTCATTTCCGCCCGTAATGCCCCTTTCTATTTAATCCTAAGCGGAGATGTAAGTTTCAAAAGTTTCGGAGTAGGCCTCGTAGTCAATTATCTAAGTTACGGCAGTGCGTTGGACACTGTCTCCTCCGGAATGCGCATCAGCAATGCCCGTCTGGCCGGCGCTTACCACTTCAGCTTCCCGAGCTTTAGGATATCCATTGGCCTGGAGGCAGGTTTTGTGAACAAGCAATTTCGCTATCCCGGCACCGGTATCATCAATTCTCAGACCCGTCCCGATGTGGGGGCTGGTCTTTGGATATCCGGAGAACATATGTTTTTGGGAGCCGCCCTGCAGCATATCGCTCCTATGCGGTTTTCCGAAATTGACGACTCTGTAGCTTCCCGACGGACCTTCGTCTTTACGGCTGGCTACCAACCCGAAGCTACTCAAAACGCCAGACCGTACGCTATGGCTTTACTCCGCAGCGATTTCCGATACCTGGTCGCAGACCTCAACGCCGGAGCCTCCTTTCGTTTCTTTAATCTGGGGGCCCTTTTCCGACCCTACGTGTTTCCGGGCGAGCCTCGCCTGCTCACAAAATTTGGGGCGCAGGCCGCAGGTGTGCTTTATAACACCGAACAAATATCGTTCGCCCTGTGCTACACCTTCGAAACCTTCGTAGGAAGACGTGCTCCTCAGCTCAACAGGGCTGCTTTCCACGAAATAGGTGCCGTTTTTCGTCTCAAAGCCCCTAAATCCGTTGTCATTGAAAAAGCGGAGTAATCTATTTGGTGCTCTCCTTTTTCTACTGGGGGATTTTGGCCTTAGGCTAGCTTTCGCACAAAATCCTTATGATGCCCGCATTGAAGCTAAAAAGCAAGAAATCCTTGAACTGGAGGCCCGCTTGCACGCCCTCCGTGAAGAGGTGGGCAGACTGCGCCTGGGATGGATTCAGTACGAACTGCGGCGCCTGGGCTTGCCCCAAACTCCCGACAGCGGCTACACCGTGGTCCACACGGCCATGGTGCTGAATTATAAGGAAAAGTTTGAGCAAGCTTGCTGGGTGGCTCACATCATCGTTCCGGAAGTGGCAATGGGCAAACAAAGCCGTACAAACAACTTTCGCGCAGACCCTCTTGTACCCACGGGTACAGCCCATGCGAGCGATTATCGTAAGAGTGGCTTTGAGCGAGGCCATCTAGCGCCTTCGGCAGACTTCCGATGGAATATTACAGCCCTTGATGAGTCGTACTATTACAGCAACATTGCCCCCCAGCGCAAGGAACTCAACCGGGAACGATGGAGAGAATTGGAGGAACTCCTGCGTCAATATGTCATACAAACCCAAAGGCCCCTCTACGTGGTTACAGGGGGTATCCTAAAAGGCTCCTTGCTCAGTATTGGTCCCAACGAAGTGGCCGTACCTAAATTTTTTTACAAAGTAGCCTTGGATTTCACGCACCCGCAAATGCCTGGAATTGGGTTCATCCTGCCCAACAGCACGTGTAGCAGACCCCTTATGGATTACCGCTTGCCTATTGATAGTGTGGAATCCAGGACGGGCATTAACTTTTTCCCCAAGCTTACCCCCTCCCAAGAAAAACTTTCTGAGTCTGTGGTCTACGATAGCCTCTGGTTGCCCGAACACCTGAAGCAGTTCAAAGCCCCCTTGGAACCCAATGAAATCCCCGCCGGAGCCATCACACCTGACCAGGCCCGTCAACGTCTTCACCAAACAGCCACAGTATGCGGTACGGTAGCGGGTTCTGCTTTTGTGTCCCGAAGCGGTAACATCCTCATTAACTTGGACAAGCCTTACCCCGAAAACGATTTCACTCTGGTCATTTCAAAAAAAGATATCCCTTCTTTCCCGTACGATCCAGTAAAAACATTAAAAGATGATACCCGACTTTGTGCTAACGGAAAAATTACTGAATACCGGGGACGAATGGAGATAATCGTTAACCATCCCCATCAGTTACAACTTTTCGGTAAATCGGAAGAATAAAAGTTTTTGAGGATGTTCTCATCCTTCTCTTTTTAGGGAAATCGTATGAATGTTTCAATTTTTTCCAAGGATATGAGAGGGAACACAGATGAACTCCGGTCGCTAAAAAGTAAAGATTTGGTGATGTCCGATGAAAGCCTTCGTTTATAGAGGCTTTATCCTCGGCCTCAGCTCATTTTTCCGGGGCTCTTTTATTTCCGGTGCCAAAACCAGGACAAACCGGCCACAGCTGCGCTCATCATAAGCCCGTAAGCTGTCAGTCCACTTAGTGTAAGCGTGGCATAGAAGTAAGGATTGAAAACCCTATGCAAGTTTTTCTCATACTCTTGCAGCGGTACCCGCGAGGGGACTTCCTTATAGGCTTGTAGCCGTACTTCAATCATTTCCTGGAAGGCGCTCACATCAATAAACGCATAATAAAGACCCACGCTAAGACTTACGCCCACTGCCGTCAGCAATGCAAATCGGGCATTGAGCCGAAACCGCGTACCAAAAGTTTCGTGCGAGGACCCTTCCTTCAGGGAAGTCCAGGCCATCATGACCGGGATCACCAGCAGCAACGGCCAAGGAGGAAATGCAGCAAATAACTTTTCGTCCTTCCACCCTGTGAGTAGTAGTATTATCTTATACATCAGATAAAAAGCACTCAGCAGAAGGGCATGAACAGGCCTGATTAAACTTTTGGAGGGCTTATTCATTCATCTTTTTGAGAAACTCTTCGTTGGTTTTTGTCTCCCGAATCT
>JANWWQ010000004.1 GCA_025055635.1 Flavobacteriales bacterium | reverse complement strand
CGTCAATCCCGCACCCGTTGCGCTGTTTGATACAGCCTATACCAACAATGGAACAGTGAGCTTTGTGAACCTTTCCCAAAATGGGAGCACCTACCAATGGAGCTTTGGGGATGGTAATTCTTCTACAGCCATGAATCCCACCCATACCTATCTGAATAGCGGCACTTATTTCGTGACCCTGGTGGTAAGCAACGCCTGCGGTTCCTCTTCCTACACGATGTCCATTTTCGTAAAGGTAACAGGCGTTGGCCTGGCTGAGAATGATTTTTCAGGTCATCTGATGTTGTATCCCAATCCTGCTTCTGATCTTCTGCATTTAATCTGGAATAACCCCTCAAAACAAAAAATCCGGGCTTACCGAACCTTTAACCTAGCAGGAAGCCAAGTATGCCTACCTATGGATGTGGAAGCTCTCGCAGAGAATGGCGCTGTGGATGTTTCCCTGGCTCACCTGGCCGATGGATTGTATTTCCTGGAATTAATGACCGACTCCGGAGAGAAAATGATTCTAAGATTTCTGAAAACTCAGCATTAAAAATAAAAATTGCGTTATGTTCAAAGTCATCTTAGTTTTAACATCGCTTCTTTTCTCGGCCTTTATCCTAAAGGCCCAAAATCCTGCCTTACGACCTGAATTGAAAAGATTGCCGGACGGTACGCTTTACCGGGAAGTAAAAGTCGTAGACCATCCGACGTATCCCACGTACAAGCACACCGGCCGACCCGAAGAGGATGAAAAAAGGTATCAACAGGAAAAAGCGGCTTGGATACAAAACAACCCTGAAGCCTACAGAAAAATGAATGAAAGCGCTCCTCTCACCGAGGAACAAAAGGCGGAATTAAGGAAAAAACAACAGAAAAAGGATAGATAAACTTCAGGGAGTTAATTTTTAGTTTTCCTTTTCATCATTTTTTCGGCTACCTCTGAATAATAAAAAATATACTTTCTAATACTTCCTCCAGATTGTGTCAATCTAAATATTGATACACTTTTTTAGCAATCTCCAAGCTCTTCCAAGATTTATTAATTTTAGATGAATAGAAAATTATATTTTATATTTATATATATTCATTTCTGCTTACATTATTGAGAGTACGGAGTACGGAAAGATTTTTTTGGAAGATTTTGACAGCTCTCTTTATAAATAACTTTTTAAAGACAAGAATAAAATATTTCGAAAACCAGACTTAAAAAATTTAACACCTGAATTTAGCCTGTAAATTAACATAGGTAGACCAGTTATTTTGTAGAATTCCTGTAAGCTGATGCAGAAAAACATTCCGTTAGAAATTTAGCCTTTTTTAGGGCATCCAGCAAAAAAACGTTCTATTTTTTTATCCACTGATTTTATTGTTCCTTTTAGAATACATCCAAGTACATCTCTTATTGGTTTTTTCTTAAAAATTTTTACAAGTGCTTTTCCGAAAATCTCAAAGGCCAACACTTTACTTTTGCCTTAGCTTTTTAACTTGATTAAGCGTCATGAGTGTACTCGTCAACAAGAATTCGCGCGTGGTGGTGCAGGGATTTACCGGAAAAGAAGGCACCTTTCATGCAGAACAAATGATAGCCTATGGTACCCAGGTGGTAGGTGGTGTGACACCTGGAAAAGGGGGTACACGCCATTTAGATCGACCCGTATTCAACACAGTGGAGGAAGCCGTGCGCTATGAGGGTGCTAATGTGAGCATCATTTTTGTTCCTCCAGCCTATGCTGCTGATGCCATCATGGAAGCAGCCGAAGCCGGCATCCAGGTCATTGTGGCTATTACAGAAGGTATTCCTATTCAAGACATGGTGGCTGTGAAGCGATATTTACAACAGTTTCCATGCAGGCTGATAGGCCCCAACTGTCCCGGGGTAATTACTCCCGAAGAAGCTAAGGTGGGTATCATGCCTGGATTTATTCATCGCAAGGGCACAGTGGGCATCGTTTCACGTTCCGGTACACTCACTTATGAGGCTGTGGACCAGGTTACCAAAGTTGGACTTGGGCAATCCACTTGCATTGGCATAGGGGGAGATCCCGTGGTGGGAACTACCATACGAGAGGCGGTGCAACTCCTGATGGAAGATCCTGAAACGGAAGGCATTATTCTGATAGGTGAAATCGGAGGCCAGATGGAGATGGAAGCCGCACAATATGTAAAGGAACACGGCACCAAACCGGTAGTGGGTTTTATAGCTGGCCAAACCGCTCCTAAAGGAAGGCGGATGGGCCATGCCGGAGCTATCATCGGTGGTGCTGA
The DNA here is from genome assembly GCA_025055635.1 of Flavobacteriales bacterium. GTDB lineage: Bacteria > Bacteroidota > Bacteroidia > CAIKAF01 > CAIKAF01 > JANWWQ01. Next base: position 82,227 of record JANWWQ010000004.1, on the reverse strand, counting down.
AGACACAGCCGAGGCAAAAATGCGGGTGATGCGCGAAGCCGGGATCCATGTCGTAGAGTCGCCGGCGCATATTGGTCGTACAATGCTGGAGGCCCTTCGCCGGTAGTTTTTGATGTCTAAACTTCCCATTATTGGCATTTTTGATTCCGGAGTGGGCGGCCTCACGGTTCTCAAGGCTATTGAGAGCCAGCTACCAGGTTTCCCTCTCATTTATTATGGGGATACCGCTAATATGCCCTATGGGGATAAGTCTCCGGATTTAATTTGTCGCCTCACACGCCGCATCGTGCGGTTTCTGAGAGATCAGGGGGCTGAAATCATAGTGATTGCCTGTAATTCTGCTTCGGCGGTGGCTGCTGATGTGGCCGTGGAAGAAGCTGGCCCTGGAGTGAGTGTAGTGGACGTGGTGCAACCTGTTGTAGACCACCTGGCTCAGCGTTCTGATTTGCGTTGCATTGGCCTGATTGGCACCCGGGCCACCATTCAGTCGGGCATTTATCAGGAAAAATTGCGTCGGCTTAGATCTGATTTAGAAGTGAGGGCCTTAGCCACTCCTTTATTGGCACCCCTGGTGGAAGAGGGCTTCGCGGGCACGCCAGTGGCTCGAGAAGTTATCCGGCATTATTTGAAAAATGATCTTTTCAGACCAATTCAATGCCTGGTACCCGCCTGTACACATTATCCTTTTCTATATGATGATTTTAACGACTTCTTTTGGTACAAGGTAGAGATTTTGAATCCGCCCGAAATTGTGGCCCGACACGTAAAACGTAGATTAGAAGTTCAGCATCAATTGGATTTAGGACTCTCCCATCATCTATTGCCGGATCAAACGGCCATCCACCTCTCTATGTTGACTCCTGGTTTTATGGATCTTTGCCATAAGTTTTTAAATAAAAAAGCCTCCATTCAGGAGACTTTTCTATTAAATTAAGTGCGTAATTTTTTACTGCTCCCAAAGGTCGTGTTCAAAATTGCGGATGCTTTCTTTAATTCTTTCTGATTCCAGAAGGGCATCCAATCCGTTTTTAACATACTGATCAATGCGGCGGTCATAAATATTATCTTCCTTATAGATATAACTTTGAAAAAGGCGCTTCATAAATACATCGTCATATGTGATTTGATGAGCCGTGTTATGGAATTGTAAATAGACTTCTTCATTGGCAAGTACCTTACGAGCATCTGGGAAATAGATCCAGAACATATCTGAATAGCCGCGGAATTCCCTGGTTTGAGGGTCCAACTTGTCAAACACAGGGCAAATACCCAGAATACGCACCTCTAGGACTGAACGCTGGCGGTCAAAAAACCAATCTTCCTTCACTTTAAGTTTTTTCACCCTCGTGTATTCAAAAGGGTTAACGATAACAGTATCGTATTCTTCATAAGGTGGCTCAGGCCGCGTAAGGGTTTTTCGGATGGTATCCACTCCTATGCGGGCCACTTCGGCCGAGGTCATTTGTAAACGAAAATCGTCGTATTGAGGGTCATAGGCTTTGATGGTCTTATCCTCAAGAATTGATTTCATAATGATATCCATGAAATTACGCCGACCGTTAGTCGGTTCCTTGGGATAGTACATAAATTGGTTCATCTTATCGCGAAGGTCAATGATACGCCAGATTCGCCGACTCCACATCACATCTGCTTCGCGCAAGGAAGGGTAGGGCACCACTCTTCGGGATTCTGTATTTACCTTTTCGTAGGGTAAATCCCGAGGAATATCTACTTGGGCTTGGATGGCAGGGATCACGAAGGCTCCTCCAAGAATTCCTGTCAGATAAAGAGGAAGTGAACGGGGGGTTTTCATGGCCGAAAAGTTTTTATTTTATGGTGAAGGAAGCAAAAGCTGTTCGTTTGGTATTGTCAGGCATCAACACAGTAATATTGTCAATGTAAAGTTTTTTACCCTTGGGTATTTTACGAATTTGATTGAGCACTTCCTGAGGAATTACGTTGCCAGTTACTTGATAATCGCGTATAGAACCAGTGCCTGGATCAAAAGAAACAGTAAATCCCAGAATTTTTGCAAATACTTCAAAGTCAAAATCCTTCAAAACAGGAACTACGGCGCCGGAAGCGGAGGCTTCAGCAGGAGTAAGGATTTCTCCGGATTCTTTCCCTGCAAACTTGATGGTGGGATCAGGAATCCTCTTAATACGGAATCTGGCGGTTCCCATTTGTTGGATACGCTTATCGTCTAATTTAACGGATACGCTGATTTTAGCCTCGTTGCCCTGACCGGGCTTCACGATGTATTTGCCCTTTCCCAGAGAGCGGAATTCCAGGCATCCTTCACAGGTGGCTGAAACGGCTGAGGGGGCTACTCCGGGTACTGTGATTGTGACGGGGTTTTCCAGGCCCCGATAAAAGACATTCATTTTGTCGGGCGTCACTGACATCATGGGCTTAGCCACTTGGTATTTAGTTTCAAAGGGCTCTTCCCGTGTAAGACCCGTGGCAGGATCCATGATTCTAATGATGCCTTTAACGGTTTTTTCCCCTTCTCCTGTGGCTATTTGTTTAAATATACCACGCCCGTCTTTATATTCGGTGATGCTTCCTCCGCTCTGGAGCACAATGTCCGGATTTTTAGTGGTGTTATAGGCGGCCAGGAAAATTTCAGCCTCAAAGGGATTGCCTTCAAACACAACATTTGATTTAGGAATTATGGCGGCCTTTACAGCATCAAACTTGAAGGAGTTTGATGCCACTTTTTCGTATAAATACCGGAGCATCTGGCCTTCGGCGTCGCGTACATTGTTTTGCCATTTGGAAAGCTCCACAATCTGTTCGGCTAAAGGGAAATGGTAGAAATAGTACATTTCCCACTCTACCTCGTGTTTTTCACGGAAATCAAATTGTTTAGAAGTACTTAAATTAAACCGGAACCGAGCAGTGTCCTTCATGTCCTTAAGGAATCTGGTGCTGAGCAAAGCATCCCTGAACTCCTCTAGCTTTTTTTTCAGCTCGGAGGCCCTTCCTCCTGTACCGGGAGGGTTGGCTGTGCCAAAGTACTGGGCAGGAATTTCAACATTATCTTTTTTACCAAGATCGAATAAATTGAACTTTCCCTGGAGTACGTCTTCTTTAGGAATACCTTCCGCAGTGGCCACTAACTCCGCCTTCATATTTTCAATGTAATCCACAAGTTCATTGGCCATTTTATTGACCTCAAGGGCTTTGTCAAACCATGGCTTGATTGTTTTTTCATAATACTCGCGCTGTTCAGGTTTGTCGTAGAGGATCTTCAATTCTTCAAAATCGGCCAGGGTGAGATTATTCTTTCGTTCAATATTTCCTTTTTGTACCATCATTCCTTCATTCACCACGATAAAGGCATCCAATACTTCTTTGGAGACATTCAGTGCCAGAAGAGCCGTCAACACGAGGTACATCATGTTGATCATTTTCTGACGAGGCGTTAACTTACCAGAAGCCATATTTCACCCTCTTATTTTATTCAATACTGAAAAGAGTGCATTTTATTTTCTAGGCGTTTGAATAACTGGGGCGGATGTTCATGGCAGCCAGCATATTGCCGTAAACGGTGTTGAGAGCAGAGAGATTTTCTCCCAGCTTGGCGATTTCTGTCTTGAACTTCATTGTGCCTTCGACGGAGTCACTAAGATTGGTGAGTAGTTGGGCAATGTTGGAATACACCCGACTAGTAGCTTCCAGATATTCCTGAGAACCCTGCAGTTGCAGTTCGTATACGTTATTAAGGGCAGCCAGGTTTTTGGATACCCGTTGAAGCTCCTCTACTAAAGCATCACCATATTCTCCAGATTTGGTAATGGATGTGAGTGATTGGGTGGCCCGTACGTAAGTTTCTGAAAGTTCAGCCACCTTTTCACTGGCTCTAGAAACGTTGTTAACGTATTGCTCAGTGGCTAGGGAGGCATTTGTAATGTCTGCCAATTTGGAAGTGTTATCGCTTAGCCGACTGATGCTGGAACCCAAACTTTCGAAAAGTTCGGGACCTATTTTGGCTTCTTCGAGCATTTTATCAATCTCTTGCGTCAGAGAACCACGAGATTTTCTCTTGGATTCGTCGGCGGGCATACCGGCCAGTTCGGGATACACCAAGGTCCAGTCTAATTCCTCTGCTGGAGGATCAAAGGCCGAAATGGCGAAAATACAGGCTTCTGTGAGCAATCCGATGGTTATCATCACATTGGCAAAGGACAGGTGCAAAATTTTTGCCCAGGCCCCAATGATAACAATTGAAGCCCCAATGCCATAGATGAAATTCATCACGATTTTGCCTTTCCTGGATTTGAGGAATTTCATGGTTCTCTCTTCTAGTTTTTAGGGTTGAACAGGTTTTTTTATTGTTTAAAATGCGGGGCGAAAATAAGTCTTGAATTCAAATGAGGGATAAATTAAATAAAAATTTTACGGAATATTGGCCTACTTGTAATCTTCTTTTGCTCTGCCCATGAATGTCTGAACGCAGCGGAACCCGATGTAGCTCTTGGAAGAGTCTTGGTATTCGTAGGCCCGGGATCCGTTTTGCAAATAGAAACTAATATCTTTCCAAGAACCGCCCCGAATGACCTTTCTCCTCACGGCGGGGGGGCCATCGTCCTTCGCCTCGTAATAAAGTTCGGGGTTTAAATCATGAGTGAAACTATACGCTGATTCTTCAAATGCATCACGCGTCCATTCAGCCACATTTCCAGCCATGCAATAAAGTCCGTACTCGTTGGGGTTGTAGGAATTGGCGGGCACGGTGTGAAAGCCTCCGTCATCAATATAATTGCCCCGCAGTGGTTTAAAGTTACCGAGGAAACACCCTTTTGTATTACGAATATAATAACTTCCCCAAGGATAGGCAGCGAGATCTAAGCCTCCTCTAGCAGCATATTCCCATTCAGCTTCGGTAGGAAGGCGAAAGTCGTGTACAGGGTAATCGCCGCGAAAGGCCAGAAAACTGTTCATAAGATTAGTTCTCCAGATGCAAAATGCGGTGGCCTGTTTCCAGTTAACGCCGACAACCGGATAATCGTCGTAGGCAGGATGCCAGAAGTACATTTTGGTAAGGGGTTCATTGTATGAATATGTAAAGTCCGCAATCCAAACAAGAGTATCTGGATACACATTAACCAGGTCTTTGCGGATAAACACCGATCTATCGCGCAATCCCTGAGGGCGGTTGTTGGCTGCGGCCTTCAGATCAATCCAGTAATAATGATAAATGAGCTTTCTGGGGTCAATAACGCGCTGGCCGTAGAATCTTTCGTTTTCAGGATAGTACATTTCTTCCAAAGCCTCCCTTTCCTCTTCACCATCCCAGCGGATTTTGGTTTTCCAGTTCAGGTGAGGAGGATCCAGGGGGTTTCCGTAATCATCTTCTTCAAAGAAATACTTCTCGGCGTCCACGTTTTCACCCAACAGACGGCGGGCAATGGAATCGCGCACCCATTCTACAAACTGTCGGTACTCATTGTTTGTGATTTCGGTTTGGTCCATGTAAAATGCCTGAACCGAAACCGTCTTGGTTTGGGAAATGAAGTCCATCGGTACATCCTGATCACTGGGACCCATATTAAAGCTCCCCATCGCTATGTAAACCATACCATAGGGGTCAGGCTGATACCATCGGGGTCTATTGGGAGCTCCCACCAATTGACCGCTAAGACCGGAATTGCAACTGGCGAGAAAGCCGGCGCCCAGAGCTAACAAGGCGAGGTTTCTCAAAAACACCTTGTTCATAGAGTTACGTTTCAGGATTTGAGAGGTATAACGTGTACGGATTCTGATTATTACAGGTGATTTCAATTTTTAGATTTTGGTATTTAAATACGCAAAGTTAATAAAATGGTTAACAACTTGTTGAAAAAAATTTAATCCCTTAGCATGTCCAGATCCCTCACACGAAAGCCACCTCCCATTTTTGGTTGGGCATCAATGACAAAGCAATACCGAACCATTAATTCATGGGTACCACTGCTGAAGCGAATGATGCGGCTGGTAGTTAGGTCATAGGAATAACCGGCTCCTAAACTCCACTTAGGCTTTTGTAGGAATGTGGCACCCAAATTCAAAGCCACAGCGTCCTGGAAACGGTAATTGAGTCCTCCCCAAAATCTTTGCTTAAAGATCACATTGCAATTCACATCAAAAGAGGCCACTTTCATATCGGTTTTCACCGCCAAATTTGGAGAAATATCCCAATTGGGATTGCCCCCTATCCCACGAAATGTGTACCCACCGATAAGCCAAAGATGGCGGGCCATGCGCTGGTTCAGATCGCGCAGTTTCATACCAGGAATGTGTGTGACCGATAGGCCAGCATACCAGTTGGCCGCTTGAAACATAGCACCTAATCCAGCATCGAAAGCGATAGAAGAGGCCTTTGGAGGAATATTGGGATCGTTGGGGTCAGCATATATCCAATCAGGGTTGACAGCTTGATTAAGAAATCCTAGGTCAATTCCCAGACTAAGTCGGCCTAACTCACCGATGGGGATCCTGTAGGCCCCAGCCACACGTAGACCTGTATTGGTGAAGAAACCAATGGATTCATTGAATACCGTGAGCCCCACACCCACATCAGAATTTATAAACGGTTTAAGGGAAGCATCGGCGGTCAGTTGGGTGGTGCGCGGAGCGCCCTTGAAACCGGTCCATTGCAAGCGGTTAAATAAAGTGGCACATATATTGCCATGGATACCGACCGAGGCCGGATTCAGCATGGGCTTGTTGAAGAAAAACTGGGTAAACTGCGGATCTTGTTGGGCAAAGAGGGGGCTGAATACAGCAGAAAAAATTAAAAATGTAAATAATTTGCGCATAATCAGTTTGGGTGCAAATATATTATTTTGTTTTATTGGAAGAACTCCCAAAGTTAAGTTAAACATTCCACAAATATCTTTTTTCTGAATTCTAACTGGCCTCCGAATTCCCAATTAACTTAAAATATTTTTCAGAATTTTATAGAGTTATTTTTTGAAGCCATTTCCACCATCTCTCGGGCCACTCTCCCCTGCTGGCAGTGAGGTAATCGTTCTGGCTGCAGGGTATAAATTTGGGAATAAGGATGTGCTCATCGCCAGTATTTGACACAGGAAGTGGGGGTTTCATCCACCACCGGCCAGTAATATTATGACGAAAAAAGAGTATTTCCTGGTGTCCAAAACCGCTGAGGGGAACATGATATGTTGTATATTCAGAAGAGTCGTCGGGGTCCTTTTCAAGGATTCGGGATAGATATCCGTCCATTAGATGCCACACTATCTGGGCTGCCATCTGAGCCGACACAGAGGGAGTAATGCCCTTTTCGGGAACAATTTGATGCAGCCCCCACCAGCGAAGGGTGGGGGAGAGCCCGGCATAGCGGGCCAATCGGCAGGCTTCCACCCCTGTGAAACCGTTAGGCCTGCGACCTACCAATTCCGGAATGTAGGCGGCTTCCAGAGCGGTGATGTCAAAACTCACCATATTAGATAATCTCAACAGGGGCTCAGCTTCGGCGGGGTGCTCCCGGAATTCCGAAAGCCTCTGCAGGTCAAACAAAAGTCTTTCAATCTCCTGCCATAAAGAAGGGGGATTTAAAAAATTCTGCAAACCGATAAAGCTTAAAACTTGCAGGTGATTTTGGAATCTTTGGATAACGGCTTCAATAAAGGAAACGGCCTGATGCTCATCGGCTGAATGGGGGAGGACGTTAAAATCCAAATAAGCACTAGCCACAGTGAGGCGGACTGGTTCTCCTCGGGTGATTAGTGCCCAACCCGCGGGAATTAGAGCCTCGGGATGTCCGCCCACGCACACAATTACCTGTCCTAAGCCCAACAATTCATTCCAAAGCTGGCTGAGCCCCTCATCTCCTGATTCCATGGTCCATGGCAACCTCAGGTTGCCTACATCACATACGGAAAGATGGTGTTCCCATCGGAAGTAACTATAGAGGTGCTCCCGGAAAAGGCCAAGGAATTCGGATTCGGTGCCGTCCGAAGAGACAGGAAAGCCTACCAGCACAATGTCGCATGATTGCCCGAGAATGTTTTCCCAGCCATCGGGCAGGGTATGGGCTCTGACGGCTGCCCCTATCCTTTCAGGAAAAGCTGTAAGGGGTATCAGCCGGGACGGAATCGGGTCAAAGGCTTCAAAAATTTTCATGGTAACCAATTTTTAGGGCCACAGGGGGGATTACAACCTGTTGCTAAAAAAAACATTGAGGCAAATTGTGCCGGCCGCAAAGAAAATGTTGGGTAACCACACAGCCCAGAAGGATACGAGGATACCATTGTATGCATAGGTAATAAAAATCCTGTCTAGGAAAATATAGAAAAAGGCCACAGCCAGGCCAAGACCAACGTGAAGGCCCGTACCCCCACGCACACGCCGAGAGGACAGCGGCACGGCCAGCAAGGTGAACACGATTGTACTGAGCGGTACGGAAGTGCGTTTTTGCAGCTCTATTTCATAGTATACTACAGCAGGTGTGCCGCTGGCTTTTTCCTGCCGAATAAAATCCCTTAGTTTCGGAGACTCCATGGTCTCCACATCTTTATTTTTCAATTCAAAATAGTCCGGCTTAAAAGGAAAGATGGTGTCCAGTTTCGGCCCTGAGACCACAATCTGTCCTGAGTCAGTGAAAATCCTGTGCAAATAATCATGCAACGACCAGCGGCCTGTAAGCGAATCGTAGGTCACATTTACGGCCATCCATTTTTCCTGAAGTCCATTGGCCGAGAATTTTTCCAATGAAAACTTATGACCAAAATTGTTGGGGGGGCTAAACCAGTCCATATATACAAAGACACCAGGTGCTACCTGGCGGTAAATATTTCGCGTATCCTGCTGGCCACCGCTCAAGTATTTTTTTTCAAAAAGCACCCGTCGTCCGTTGCTGCGGGGAATCGCAAAATGGGCAAGGTAAAGGAGGGCCAGTGTGATAGCGGATGCCGTGAGCACATAAGGTCGGAGAAATCGGAAATAACTAATACCGGCTCCGAAAATCGCCACAAGCTCGCTCCGCATAGCAAGGCGAGAATTAAAAAAAACCACGGCGATAAACACGAACAGTGGAGCATAAAGGCCCGCAAAATAGGGCACGAAGTTGACGTAATAATCCAAGATTAATTCCCGGAAAGAGGGTGTATCTTCGTGGCTTCCGAAAAATTCATCCAATTTTTCGGCAAAGTCAAAAACGATGACCAGGGCCAGCAGGAGCGTCAGAGAAAGGATAAATGTGCGTAGAAAAATACGAATAATATACCGATCAAGCCGTCGCATGGTAAACAGCTCAAAGTTGCGTAATCTCAGCCATTAGGTTTAAGTAGTGGAAAACTTGCGGGAGATTTTCGCCACGTACCCTGTGGTGGCTTTTTTAGTGACTGGTGAGGGAGGACGGCATGATCCATTCGGCCGTTTTAAAAACTGCCTTTTGGCAGGAAGTGTCTCTGGCACCAATTTATGGGAGGTATCGCCCTGCGGCTCCTACATCGTTGGGATATGTTATGAATACAAAGACTTCATAGAACGATTGCACAGCTCGAAGCCCGACCATTTTGGTTGGCCTCTTGTGCAGGTGACTGAGGTGGCATTTCAGCGAGTGAACATGCCGTGGCGGCCACAAGAAAAGGAACTGGCTCCTATGGAGTGGCAACCTGCCCTGAGGAAAGAAGAATACCTGGAAGCCATTCGTAGGATTCTAGAACATCTGCGTCGGGGGGACATCTATGAAATGAATTTCTGTATGGATTTTGTGGCCTCTGGGGTCCATGATCCGCTGGATGTTTTTGAGACCATGTGTGTGCGCACGCCAGCTCCCTTTAGCGCTCTGTATAAATGGCACCATTTATGGCTTTTGTGCAGCTCGCCGGAGCGTTTCTTGTGCAGACGTGGAGATATTCTGGTTTCGCAGCCAATTAAAGGTACCGCCCCTCGGCATGAAGACCCAAAGACCGACCGGAAACTGGCCACATTCCTGGCTCGCAGCCCAAAGAACAGGCGCGAAAATGTTATGATAGTGGATCTGGTGCGTCATGACTTATCGCGCGTCTGTGTACCCGGTACTGTTCATGTATCCGAATTGTGCGGGGTGCACTCATTCAGCCACGTCCATCAACTGATAAGTACCGTAAAGGGACAAGTGAGGCCAGGAATAAGTTTTGGAGACATTATTCATGCGGCATTTCCTCCGGGATCCATGACGGGCGCTCCCAAAATCAAGGCCATGGAGCTTGCCGAAATGTATGAACCTTCACGGCGTGGGATGTATTCTGGGTGTATTGGTTACATAGAGGGGGAGACCCACCTTGACCTCAATGTGGTGATAAGGAGTTTGGTGTACAATGAGCTTACCGGATTTTGGAGCGGTTCGGTAGGCGGCGCTATCACTTACTGGAGTCGTCCGGAAAAAGAATGGGAAGAATGCCTGTGGAAGTGGCGCGGCCTATTAAGTTTATTTGGTCTAGGAAATGAGCAAGGGCTACCTTTGCAGGGTCGGAGAGATGCCGGAGTGGTCTAACGGGCCTGACTCGAAATCAGGTGTCCGCACTTGCGGACCGGGGGTTCGAATCCCTCTCTCTCCGCTCAGGTACACCGGTGGCTTAATGCCCGAGGTTTTTTCTCACGGCAAAGTTTCCTGCTTAAATGTTTGATCCTTTCCTTGAGGCCCTGCAAAATGCCTATTTTTGGCCTTTCAAATAATTGTTTCCGGGATGTCAGTCCTAGAAGTTACAGTTCCTAGTCCGGGCGAATCGGTAAGCGAAGTGGAGATTGCCTCATGGCTCAAAAAGGATGGTGATCTGGTTCGCAAGGACGAAGAAATCTGTGAAATTGACTCCGATAAAGCCACACTGGCCATCAGCGCCGGGGCTTCCGGACGCCTTCAGATTTTGGTGGAGGCGGGTCGCCGGGTGGCTGTAGGAGAGGTGATCGCTCGGATTGATACTTCCGTAAATGAGGAAACAGACAATCAGACCGGGTCTACTTATGTAGACGGATTAAAAACCTCAAGTATCCCTGTCGGTAATGAAAAATCAGAACCTGCACAAATTCCCCAGCCGACAGAGGCTAAAAGCTCATCCACCGAAGCTGGGTCCTATTCTAGCGTAGCCTCTCCTGCGGCTTCCAAATTGATGGCTGAGCATGGTTTAAGCTCGGCCCAGGTGATGGGTACTGGTCGTCAGGGGCGCATCACCAAGCAGGATGTCCTAGCGTATTTGGCCAAGGGATTCAAAGAACAGGCCGCTTCTTCTATTCCAACTTCGCCCTTTAGTGGACAGCGCTTGGAGGAGAGGAAAAAGCTCTCCACCCTTCGCCGCAAGATTTCCGAACGCTTGGTGAGCGTGAAAAACCATACTGCCATGCTCACCACGTTCAACGAGGTGGACATGACTGCCATCCTGGAGATAAGAAAGAAGTATGGCGAGTCTTTTAAGGAAAAGTTCGGTGTAAGCCTAGGATTCATGGGTTTTTTTACCCGAGCTGTCACGGAGGCTTTGGCCCTATTTCCCGCTGTGAATTCCTCCATTGACGGGGAGGAACAGGTCTTTTACCACTATTGTGATATTGGCATTGCGGTGAGCACACCCAAAGGTCTTATGGTGCCTGTAATACGTAATGCCGAAACGCTGACGATCGCTGAGATAGAACGTCAAATCAAGGAATTAGCCGCAAAGGCCCGCGAGGGACGTATTTCTGTGGATGAGATGACGGGAGGCACTTTCACTATTACTAATGGAGGCGTGTTCGGTTCCCTGATGAGCACTCCGATATTGAACCCGCCTCAAAGCGGGATATTAGGGATGCATAAGGTTCAGGAGCGGCCGGTGGCTATTCAGGGCAGGGTGGAAATCCGTCCCATGATGTACCTGGCTTTTAGCTACGACCATAGGGTAATTGATGGTCGGGAATCGGTGGGTTTTCTGGTTAAAGTTAAGGAAATGATTGAAAATCCCATAAAGCTCCTCTTTGGGGGGCGCGAGCCAGAGGAAGTACTGTTGGGTTTGTAATGCAAACAGGAGAAAGGCCGATAATCTTCTATGATGGACAGTGCGGATTATGTCAGGGGTTAGTACGATGGGTTGTGCGTTGTGGAGGAGGCAAAAAATTTTATTTTGCACCCCTAGGAGGCATCACCTATAAAAGCCTTAAAGATGATGGCGTGGAATTTCCACAATCGGACAGTGTAATCTTTTATGAAAAAGGTGTGTGTTACGATCGTTCTGAGGCCGTGATAAGGATGGCGCGATATTTACCAATTCCTTGGAGCCTGTTGGCTGGTGGACGCCTGGTCCCTCGCAGATGGCGCGATAACTTGTACGATTTTTTTGCCCGACGCAGGCGCCGTTGGTTTGGCCCAGCCGATCACTGTATGGGGCAGGAACACCCCCCCAATCCAGTATTTCTCCCTTGATTCCTAATCAAAGCTTTAGATTTGTAAAAATGAATTATTCCTGCATACCTAGTTAAAAGCACGAGAATTGACCAGAGCAATTGGGTGATGCGATTGTTCTAAGATTACGGGAAATGAAGTAATAAGAAAAATCTCTTCAAATGGGATTTTTGTTTTAAAAAAATCCTCCTGTAGGGATTCTTGCGCTTTTTTATGGATAACTGTTGGGGATAATATCCAAAAAAATTAGTGGAGCCGGAGGGAATCGAACCCTCGTCCAAACGTGGAGCATATCGGCTTTCTACATGTTTAGTCCTGTTTTAAAGGAGGAAGTGCTTAGCCACAGGACAAGCGGCACTTCCCTTGTTTCCGCAATACACTGGACAGGCCGGAAACCCCTCCTGACCAGCGGCCTGCATGGACGACACCCCTTCCACCAGCGGCAGGCTGGCCGGGGAGGGATGGCAACGCTGCTTAATTAGGCAGCCATTGCGTAGTTGTAGCTTTCGCCACTTACTTTTTGACGATCAGAGATTTAGGAGGTGAATCGCCAGCCCTCCACATGCTTACCGACACACTCTTCACGCTGTCAAAACCGATCGGCCCCATAGTGTCAATGAACGAAAAAACGCCTATAGTTTATTGCAAATTTATTGCCAAATCCTTTATAAAAAGGTTTTTTAAAAAAATTGAGAAGCCATATGGGTATAGAGATAGGGGCATCCACTTGAACGAGAAGTTATCTTTCTGAGTTAGTCCGAAGCGCAGCCACATGTTAGCTCAGCCTTGCAGATTTGACCCAAAGGCTTTTTCAGCGAAACGAGCGCTCCGAACTGTCCCACTTAGCCACCGCAGACGGGTGATATGGGTGGTCAAGAATTCATAAGGTGGTCGGTCACAATTGGGCTTCCAGTTGATTGTGCACACCCAAAAAATAAATAAAAATGTAGGTGAATTTTATTGCAGGCTTTTCAAAAAATAAAATTGATTTGAAACCAACTAATATAGGAAATTTGCAGGCAACTTTTGGCCAAATGATTGTCTGATATTTCTAAAGTGTCGGAGTCAGCTGTAACTAAAGAAAAACGTCGCACAGAATTGAAAGCCAGAATTTGGCTTTCACCTCCCCACTTATCAGGACGGGAGAAAGAGCTGGTGGAAGAGGCTTTCGCGAGCAACTGGGTGGCCCCACTCGGCCCCCATGTGGACGCATTTGAACGGGAGTTATGTACCTATACAGGGGCGGGATACGCTGCTGCCTTATCGTCAGGAACCGCGGCCTTGCACCTGGCTCTCATTTTGTGTGGAGTGGAAAGAGGCCATGAAGTAATCTGTCAATCTTTCACTTTTGCGGCATCGGCCAACCCTATTGTGTATCAGGGAGCTACGCCGGTCTTTGTGGACAGCGAACCTGATACATGGAATATGTGCCCCCACTTATTGGAAGAAGCTATTAAGGATAGACTTTCTCGCGGAAGGCAGGTCAAAGCTGTTGTGGCTGTTCATTTATATGGTATGCCTGCTAAGACCGAGGATATTCTGAACGTTTGTAGAAAATACGACATTCCCCTCATAGAGGATGCAGCCGAGGCGTTAGGAAGCCGGCGTCATGGGAAAGCCTGTGGCACGCAGGGGCGCTTCGGGGTACTATCGTTTAATGGAAATAAAATTATTACCACTTCAGGCGGGGGTGCCTTGTTGAGTGAGGATGAAGCCGCCATACAGAAAGCCCGTTTCCTGGCAACGCAGGCCCGAGATCCAGCGCCGCATTACGAACATTCCCATATTGGTTACAATTACCGCATGAGCAATGTACTGGCGGCAATTGGTCGGGGGCAATTGGAAACGCTGGAGGACAAAATAAGAGCTCGTCGGGCACATTTTGAGCGCTATCGGAGATTTTTTGAGGATGTGGAGGGGGTGAAATTCCAGCCAGAGGTGGAGGGCAATTTCAGTAACCGCTGGCTTACTTGTATTTTGGTAGATGCGGGCTGCTGTGGTTTTGACCGTGAAATGCTTCGGTTGGCTATGGAAGCTGAGAACATTGAATGCAGGCCCTTATGGAAGCCTATGCACCTGCAACCGGTATTTCGTGATGCCCCTCGTTACGGCGGGAGTGTGAGCGAAAGGCTTTTCCGCGACGGCTTGTGCCTTCCTTCAGGTTCCGGACTAACTGAAGAAGAATGGGAAAGGATTGAAGAGACACTTGGACAAGTTGTTCACAAATCTCGGAATGCATGAAAATGAAACGGCTGACTTTAAGCTTTGGGAACTCCCTCAAAAAATTCCTAACCAAGAAGTATACCTCCCGCTTAACGGTACTTTGGGCTGATATTCTGCTCTCAGGATTCAGCTATTTTGTTTGCTACTTCCTCTTTTGGCAGTTTTTGCGTCGCGGAAGCCTCACCGATCAGTTGCCTGCTCTTTTGGGTCTCACGGTAATTGTGAAGGCCCTTTTCTTTTACTTTTTTAAAACTTACAATGGGGTGGTACGCTTTGCCGGGGAGAAGGATGCCTTCCGGATCCTGTTGGCCAATTTTTCGGCCATGCTGTTGCTCATTTTGCTTAATTTGACATTGCTTAAATCCATATTGGGTTTCAAAGCTCCCAACACAGTGTACCTTTTTGATTTTCTGGCGAGCACATTTGTTCTCATCGGGTACAGAATTTTCATACGCCTGATATTGGATTTTACGGAAGCTGGCTTTGGACTGAAAGTTCCCACTGTGATTTTCGGAGCTGGACAAGCCGGTTACATTACCAAACGGGCCATTGACAAAGATCCCCAGACACGATACCGCATTGTGGCTTTCCTGGATGATAATCCTGGCCTCCATAATAAACGCTTGGATGGAGTGCCTATCTGTGCGGCGAGAAATTGTCTGGAAAAACTGGTGAAAAGTCACAATGTTCGCCAGGTGATTATTTCTATCCAATCGCTCTCCGATAAACGAAAAAAGGAATTTATAGAACAATGTTTATCTCTAAACCTCAAAGTGCTGCAGGTACCCCCCGTAAGAACTTGGATCAACTCCGAATTGAATGTTCATAGATTGAAGGATGTTCGGTTGGAAGACCTTCTGGGGAGAGACCCCATCCACATTGATACAAAAGCCATTTCTGACCAATTACATAGAAAACGGGTATTGATAACAGGTGCTGCCGGTTCCATCGGAAGCGAACTGGCGCGGCAAGTGGCAGGCTTTGAACCAGCGGAACTATTATTAGTGGACAATGCCGAAACGCCCCTTGTGGAATTTCATTTAGAACTTCAGGAACAACATAAAATAACCTATGCTAAAGCTTTGGTGGCCGATATCACCGATGAATGCCGCATGGATTACATTTTCCGACGATATCGGCCGGAAATCGTTTTTCATGCCGCTGCCTATAAACACGTGCCCATCATGGAGCTCAATCCGAGGGAGGCTGTGCGTGTGAATGTATTTGGCACAAAAATCTTGGCCGACCTGTCCGTGACGCACGGAGTTAAAAAATTTGTGATGATTTCCACCGACAAGGCCGTCAACCCCACCAATGTGATGGGAGCCAGTAAGCGCGTGGCCGAGATTTATACGCAGGCATTGGACCGCTGCCACACGGCAGTATCTGGGGGTACTCGCTTTGTCACTACACGTTTTGGAAATGTGCTGGGATCTAACGGCTCTGTAATACCTCGATTTAAAAAACAAATAGAAAGCGGAGGCCCCGTAACAGTGACACATCCAGAAGTAACCCGGTACTTTATGACCATCCAGGAAGCCTGTCGCCTCGTCCTGGAGGCGGGCGTAACAGGAAATGGCGGAGAAATTTTCCTCTTTGACATGGGTGAACGGATTCGTATTTTGGATTTGGCTGAAAAAATGATCCGTCTGGCGGGAAAAAGGCCTTATGAAGACATAGAGATCGTGTTCACTGGGCTCAGGCCGGGTGAAAAGCTCACTGAGGAATTGCTTAATGATTCAGAAAAAACAATACCTACTCACCATGAGAAAATTCTCAAAGCAAAAGTGGCTGAATTTGAATTGGAATTTGTGGAAGCAAAGTTGAAAGAGTTGCAGAAATGTTTTGCCCTCCACGATGAACTTGGCATGGTGGCTGTGATGAAAGAACTTGTTCCTGAGTACATTAGTAATAATTCTAAATTTTCTGTTCTGGACAAGGTATCTGTTGATTCTGACCTTTCGGGTGAAGGCGTTTAGGTTGGTTCGCTTTTCTTTAAAATTGGGAAACCCTGATTGTGAATGCCTCGCAGAAAAGTTTCATTCTGCTGTGGCTTACGACCAGCTTGTTGAATGACAAGAGGCACAATCCAGCCATCGTAACAACGGATCTTGAGTGTATGACCGAAAGCCACGAGCTGTCCAGGGGTATAGGAGGACGGCGCCCCCCCCGATCCATCTTCTTCAGCTCGGCATTGAAAGATTTTCCATGTATCGGGAGGCTTGCCTTCACGAGGCACACTACACCAAGCCCCCGGTTGAGGTGCTAATCCGCGGACAAAGTTGCGGATGTGGGCTGCTGGCCATTCCCAGTGAATTCGGGTATTCTCCCTAGTAAGGCGAGGAGCCGTTTTCAGGGGTGCTGAATCAGAAGGTTGGGGACGGGCATATTTAGGGCCGAATTTCTGAATCCACTCTAGGGTCTGAAGCAACAGGGGAGGACCCTCGGCTTTCATCTTTTCATAAAGGTCCCCGGCCGTGTCATCCGGGCCGATTGGTATTACCTTTTGCAAAATAATATGTCCTTCATCAATGCGGTCATTGATAAAAAATGTGGTGAGACCCGTGATTGTTTCCCCTTGTATAATCGCATGATTAATAGGCGCTGCTCCGCGGTACTGAGGCAAAAGTGAAGCGTGCAAGTTAATGGCGCCTTTAGGAGGAATTTGCCAAACTTCAGCTGGTAACTTACGAAAAGCCACTACCACGAATGCTTCCGCATTCATAGCAATTAAAGATGCAATGAAAGCAGGATCTTTAAGGGATTGGGGCTGCACAATCGGCAAGTTCAATTCAAGGGCTTTCTGCTTCACTGGCGAAGCTTTTAGGTTTAACCCTCTCCCGGCAGGTTTATCTGGAGTAGTTACCACCCCTACAATAGGAACATTTTTAAAAAATAAATACTCCAAAGCGGCTGATGCGAAGTCGGGAGTTCCAAAAAATACAATGGACGGTAAGGAGGTATACATGCGATCTTGAAAACTCAGTTGTTAATTCCCTTAATTATAGCTTAACAAACAATCAACATTTGCTTTCAGAAGAGGAAGTTTTTTTGTGGGTATGAAACGGGAGAGCGCTAAATCTATTTTTTCCACCCTTTTTTCACTTATTTTTCTAAATTCTAGCTTGTTTTCCCAATGCTTTGAGATTGAGAGTATTCTGGTGGATGCCTGTGGTTCGCCTGAGTCCAACAACGAAATGCTCATTTTCCGTGTGGGCAATACTCCGCTAAATGTGAACGATATGTTCGTGGATTGGCCCAACAACCCCTTTTTAGGGATCTGCCAGAATGCTATAACGGCCAACAACGTGGCCTGGTTTAATTCCACTATCCAAAGTTGCGGATACTTTTTGGAGCCAGTTAATGGCGTGTTGCCTGCAAACAAAAGGGTATTTTTGTTCACCAGCACAAATATTACCCAAAGTGCCCATACTTTCCCTAATCTCACAGACACTGTAATCGCTCTGTTTCAGTGTCCTGGCGCTACTTCAGGTCATTTTGCCAACTATGATGGAAATCCGGGATTGCGTACCACCATTATAACTTTTTCCAATCCATCGCCTTGCTCGGATACTGTTACCTACAATAAAATAAATCTTGTTAATATCAACGGTGGTTACGGGGGTGGATCGGCACTTCAAAATGGCGCCACCGTCTTATTTTCTCCGAATGGAACTCCTACCTATATAAATCCTGGTTGTAATCCCCAGTTCGTGCCTTTCACACTCTCCATCAACAATCCCCCGACCACAGCGTGTCCGGGTCAGTTATTGCAGCTCAGTGCTTCTGCCACAGGGCAGGTGTATTCTATCCAGTGGTCCGGAGGCAACGGAACCATATTTGGTGCGGGATTATTGAATCCTACCTATCAGGTTTCCCCGGCTGATGCTGGGGGATTCACCTTGAACGTGACAGCTACAGATCTGTGCGGAAATACTTTAACTCAATCCATCACAGTGGACGTACCAGTGCAACAACCTCTCACCATTACTCCATCGGGTCCGGTGAACATGTGTCAGGGGCAATCCGTAACGCTGACGGCTTCCGGAGGAGCCGGTACCTATGCCTGGAGTTCGGGGCAAAACACAGCTCAAATCTCTGTGAATGCAGCAGGTACCTACGTTGTAAGTTCTTCTGATGCCTGCTACTCTTACAGCGACACGGTGGAAGTGATTGCCATTCCTTTCCCTGACGTGTCCCTTTCCCCTTCAGGTAATTATTCAATTTGCCAGGGAAATACACTTACCATTTCTGCCACCTTCAATACGGGAACTCCTCAGTGGTCCACCGGCCAATCGGGAAGTGCTATTCAGGTGACTCAGGGAGGGACCTACGTGGCCACTGTGAGCAACGGCTGCGGTACAGATAGCGATACGTTGATAGTGACCGTTTCCACAGAACCTTCCGTGGCAGTGGCGCCATCAGATAATATCCTGATTTGCAATGGTTTAGCTCAAACCGTGACGGCATCTGGTGCTCAGAATTACGTGTGGTCTACTGGGAGTACCAACAGTTCGGTAAGTTTCACTCAACCCGGGACATACTGGGTTTCAGGTAGCAATGCTTGTGGCACTGATACTGTTTTAATTACGGTGACAGCAGGGCAATCCCCTGTGGCTCAAATTGCCGTTCAGGGTGATACCGTCCTGTGTCCAGGGGAGACCATCACCCTGACCTCTGTAAATGGTTCAACTACTGATCAATGGAGTACGGGAGTGACTGGCATTCAAACCACAGTATCCTCCGCACCGGTAACTGTGACCCTTACTGTGAATAATGCCTGTGGCTCTTCCACTGATCAGATTACCATTTCTTCTGGAAGCATGCCGTCGGCTTCTGTGGTGAGCTCAACCGGAAACAACACACTGTGTAGCGGGTCCACCCTCACCCTTACGGCCTCCGGCGGTGATTCTTATCTCTGGAATACCGGAGCGACCACCCCCTCTATTACCGTAAGCTCAGGGGGTACGTATACTGTTACGGTATCCAACATCTGTGGTTCTGACAATGAAACTGTTACTATTAATTCAATGAACTCTCCCTCGCCTCTTATTACTCCCGCCGGGTCAACGTCCTTTTGCGAAGGAGATAGCTTAATGCTCACAGCCTCTGGAGGAGACACTTATTTGTGGAGCACAGGAGAAAACACCCCTACGATCTATGTGTCCACGGGTGGAAATTACACGCTTACGGCTACCAACCCCTGCGGCAGTGCTCAAACATCTATAAATCTTACACTTATATCGCTTCCCGAGGTTGATATTATCACCCAAGGACCAGTCGCTCTGTGCCAGGGGGCGCAAGTGACCATTGAAGCCACTGCCAATGAGCCCATTACTTGGAGTAATGGCGCTACTGGGTCTCAGGTAACTGTGGCTACCGGTGGCACGCTCACGGCTTCGGCCTCCAACGCCTGTGGCACAGCAACCTCCACCATCGTCATCAACGAGATCCCGACGCCTCAGGTGGATATCGTTCAAAATAGTCCCCTTGTGGTATGCAGCGGCTCTGGGGTGATTTTGGAGGCCACATCTAACCTAATACCCGTTTGGAACTCAAGCCAAAGCGGCTTTTCCCTCTCAGTGACTTCCCCCGGTACCTACGTGGCTACCGTGAGCAATCAGTGTGGAACCGACTCGGATTCAGTCCAGGTGATCTTCAGCGGGCCCGTGGCCTCCTTTACAGCCGATCCTCCCATGGGTAACGCGCCCTTAAACGTGCTGTTTTCCAGCACTTCCTCAGGTGCCACAAGCCTTCAGTGGGATGTAGGTGGCACAGCTTATTCGGTGCCTTCCTTCAATCATACTTTCTATTCCCCCGGCACCTTTGATGTGACGCTGGTGGTGAGCGATGATCTGGGTTGTAGCGACACGGCCACACTGAAAGTAATAGTGGACGACCAAGTGGAAGTGTTTATTCCCAACGTATTCACGCCCAACGGCGATGGTATAAACGATGAATTTAAAATAGTGGCTACCGGAATAAAAACTTTCCAGTGTTTTATATTTAACCGATGGGGAAATGAAATTTATTTCTGGGATGATGTGTTTAAGGGATGGGATGGAAGCTCGCTATGGGGAGGTAAAGCGTCTTCCGGGGCCTACGTGTACATTGCCAGAATCACCACCCTGGGAGGGGAAGAGCGCCTGTTGCATGGTGTTGTAACACTTTGTGAATAAATTCATTTTCCCCTACTTTTGTCATCTGTGAAGTGCCTTTTACAGATTGGGCTAGCGTGCTCAATTTTATTTGCCTTTTCCTGCAAAAAACAAACTCCCCTCCAAAAAGGCCAATTGCGCATGGAAGTGAATGGGGAATCCGTGCTTTTGGCCTTTAACGGGAAAATTACAATCCTAAACGACACGGATGCAACTATAAATGCGCAGAGCGGACCTAAAGACAAGATTTTTCGCATGCTCACAGTCCGAATCCGTCGGTTTGGATCCGGGGAATTATTGAATTCGCCGGAATATCCGATCCGCGTAATTATGGAGCTTAAGGAAGGTAATTTCATCTTTTCCTCTCATTACTTAAACAATCTTATTGGGGAGGCCAAGGTGGTGGTGGAGGAAATAAATATGGGCGAAAAATTTGTGAAAGGAAAGTTTGAAGCCTACTTGCGCGGACTAGTCGGTACTCTGGAAACTCGAAATATTAAAAAGGGTGAGTTTTTCTTAGCTATTAGCTATTAAAATTAAAATTGGCTGGAAGGGCTAATTTTTTCAGGGGGGTTTCCATAAATGCGAGATTTCCCTGGCCCCTACATAATATTGGGAACATAAAGTTGCTTTTTGACGAAAGGTAAGATAATTTAAGCTTGAAAATAATTAGCATTAAGGCAAATTTCTCTGCATACATCGGACATGGGTTTTGTGAGTTTTATTTCATCTTTAATAAAAATAGATTTTTGAATATTTAGTTGTAAGAGAAAGCAACGCTTTTATAATTATTCCCGCATACCATCCAGAAATTGTTGCCAAGCTGCATAGAAGGCTCATTCAGGGAGGATTTTTTCCGAAGTCTTTTAGGGGCCTACCCGCTGATAAAAAGGTTCTGTAACATTTATCACCAAACAGGCCGTGTCAGAAATATCAATTTTGCGTGCCAATTATGGAAATATTCGGTTACATTGCTTCGGTACTTATCGGAGTCATACTCGGTCTGATCGGTGCAGGGGGGAGCATTCTTACCATGCCGGTGTTGGTTTATCTGATGGGTGTGAAACCTGTGGAAGCTACGGGGTACTCTCTTTTTATTGTAGGTTTGACGGCCGCGCTGGGCGCAGTTCCTTACTTCAGGCAAGGTCTTGTGAACGTGCGCACCGCTGTGGTATTTGGGATTCCCTCTATCATAGCAGTGTATGCCACTCAAGCATGGCTGATGCCAGCCTTGCCATCTGAAATTTTTAGAATGGGTCGTTTTGTGATGACTAAAGATCTCCTCACGATGGCCGTTTTTGCCCTCCTGATGATAGCCTCATCCTACAGCATGATAAAAAAAGACAAGCCCCACGAGGAAAAAAATTCCGAAAGTTTCCAAAAGTTTAATTACCCCCTGATATTTTTGGAAGGAACCGTGGTGGGAGTTTTAACCGGTTTTGTAGGTGCGGGAGGCGGCTTTTTGATCATTCCCGCCTTAGTGGTTTTGAGCCGCCTTCCTATGAAGCAGGCTGTGGGCACCTCCCTTCTCATTATAGCGGCCAAGTCGCTTATCGGCTTCACGGGCGGGCGAAATTTTGCCAGTCTGGATTGGAGGCTGTTGATTCTCATGAGCGTTTTTTCAGTAATTGGAATTTTTATTGGAGCCCTTTTAAGCCGAAGGATCGACGGTAAAAAACTCAAGCCCGCCTTCGGATGGTTTGTGCTTGTAATGGGGGTTTACATTTTGATCAAGGAAACAATTGGAATTCAGGGAGTGTAACTTAAGTAACCCATTTTCCCTTTAGGATGGCGCTAAATTTGCAAAGATTTTGAATAAAAGAACAAACTAAAACATTAAAATTTTATAATTATGGAAACCACGACTAAAAATTACAAAGTAGAACAAATCTACACCGGTTGCCTAGCGCAGGGAGCCTACTACATCGTATCCGATGGAGAGGCAGCCATTATTGACCCGTTGCGTGAAACCAAACCCTACTTGGAGCGTCTGCAAAAGGACGGCGTTAATTTAAAGTACATTTTTGAGACACATTTTCACGCTGATTTTGTCAGTGGACACTTGGAACTATCTCGGGTCACGGGAGCCCCTATTGTATATGGACCTACAGCCCAATGTGGATTTGACTGCGTGGTGGCCGAAGATGGCCAGGAATTTCCGCTAGGGCGTGTGAAGATTCGCGTGATTCATACACCCGGCCACACTCTTGAAAGCTCCTGTTTTCTTTTACTTGACGAAAATGGCAAAGAAGTAGCCATCTTCACCGGTGATACATTGTTCCTGGGTGATGTCGGGCGACCTGACCTGGCTCAAAAAGCCGCTAACATGACGATGGAACAACTGGCCGGTCTATTATATGACAGCATTTACAATAAAATATTACCCTTGCCCGATGATCTCATCGTTTACCCGGGCCACGGAGCCGGCAGTGCCTGCGGAAAGAATATGATGAAAGAAACTGTGGACACCTTGGGTAACCAGAAGCAAGTGAACTATGCCTTACGGCAACCTTCCCGCGAAGCCTTTGTTAAGGCTGTAACGGAGGGGCTTACACCACCTCCTGGTTATTTTGGCTACAATGTGATGATGAACAAACAGGGTTATGAATCGTATGAAAAGGCCCTTCATCAAGGAATGCGAGCTCTCACTCCCCAGGAGTTTGAGGCTGTGGCTGAAGAAACAGGAGCTTTAATTTTGGATACACGTGACAACACCGACTTTGCCAAAGGCTTTATTCCTAATTCTATCAACATTGGACTGCGGGGCGATTTTGCACCCTGGGTGGGAGCAATGGTGGTGGATGTTAAGCACCCCATCTTGTTAGTAACTTACCCGGGCACGGAAGAGGAAGCTATTACGCGCCTTAGTCGTGTGGGTTTTGATAATGTATTGGGGCACTTGAAGGGAGGATTTGAATCCTGGAAAAATGCAGGAAAAGAAGTGGATTCGGTAAATCGGATTACAGCTGAGGAATTTGCGCAAAGGGTAAAAATTAATGAAGATAAGATAATAGATGTAAGAAAAGAAAGTGAATATGCAGCGGAACATGTGGAGGGTGCCTATAATCGTCCTCTACAGTACATCAACGATTGGATTCGTGAGATTAATCCTCAGGAACATTTTTATCTGCATTGTGCCGGTGGTTACCGAAGCATGATTGCTGCGAGCATATTGCAGTCACGAGGTTTTCGTAACTTTACTGATATAGAAGGGGGGTTCAACGCTATCAAGAAAACCAACATTCCTAAAACCGACTTCGTATGTCAAAGCAAGGTATTCAACTCTTAATTTTTAGTTTAGTTAATATCATTATGCTAGGACTATTTAGAATGTTTGCTCAGGGTCCTGGACCCGCGCTTACAAAAGAGGATCTCCAAAAGGCTTTTTTGGTGGATGTGCGTACGCCCGCCGAATTTGCCGCAGGATCAGCGCCGGGCGCTGTAAACATTCCGCTCGACCAAGTATTATCGCGAATTGGGGAGTTTAGGAATAAAGAAAAAATCGTGGTTTTTTGCCGCAGCGGGAGCCGCAGTGCCCGTGCTAAGGAAATTCTAGAAAGCCACGGCATCACCAACGTGATAAACGGCGGTTCATGGCAAAATGTAGCTGAAGCCCTCAAAAAATAAGTATATGGTTTTGACATTGCATGTAGAAAACCTCAAATGCAGGGGATGTGCTGCCAGCATCCAAAAAGCACTCTCTGCATTGCCGGGAGTTGATAGTGTTGAGGTTGTTTTGGAGGATGACACAGTAAAAGTCTGGGGCTCAGCCGATGAAAATCTAATTAAAGAAAAACTCACAAAATTAGGATATCCACCTGCTGGAGAAAATTCCTTAGGGCGTAAGGCTCTTTCTTTTGTGAGCTGTTTGCTAGGTCGCTGGGAGGCTAAAAAGGATTCCAGATAGTTTTACCTCTTTTTCCTCTTTATGGACGATATTTAATTTTATTTGTCAATAATGAAAAAATTATTTAAACCCTAAAAATAAAAATATCTATGATGCAGATCCTCAGTAAACCTTGGCCTTGGTATGTCGCTGGCCCATTAATTGGGCTCACTGTGCCGCTCTTGCTCATCTTAGGCAATAAGTCATTTGGCATTAGTTCTTCCCTGCGTCATATTTGTGCAGCTTGTTTACCGGCTGGGATTCCTTTCTTCAAATACGATTGGCGAAAGGAAGCGTGGAACCTCTTTTTCGTGGCCGGTATTTTCCTGGGTGGATTTTTAGCTTCCTTCTGGCTTAAAAATCCGGAGCCTGTTCAAGTTCATCCTCAGCTGCATCAGGAGTTGTCCAAGTATGGTATTCAGGATTATTCTTCCTTAGTGCCTAAGGACATTATTAACTGGAACAATCTGTTCACGCTTCAAGGTATTTTAATGATGGTGCTGGGGGGATTTCTGATTGGTTTTGGCACCCGCTATGCCGGCGGTTGTACTAGTGGACATGCCATCATGGGCTTATCTACTCTACAGTGGCCTTCCCTCATAGCCGTGATTTGTTTTATGGTTGGCGGATTTTTCTCTGCTCATTTTATTGTCCCCCTAATTCTATCCTTAAAATAAATAATTAGTAGAATTAAATGTTACCACCTGCAATTAAAATAAAAACTTTAAAGCTATGGAAAATCCAGTAAAAACTTCACCAATAGTAGAAACAAACACGGATTTTGAAGTTCGCTCTCTGGATACTATTTGCGTTAACGAAAGCCAACTGGAACACAAGTGGTACCATAAATTAAAATACCTGCTTGCAGGGATATTTTTCGGTATTGTTTTAGTGAAGGCTGAAGTGGTCAGTTGGTTTCGTATTCAAGAAATGTTTCGCCTGCAGTCCTTTCATATGTATGGCATCATTGGGAGTGCGGTGCTCGTGGGTGCGTTGTCGGTTTTCTTGATTAAGAAATTAAGAATTAAAACCATTTACGGAGAAGAAATTACTTTTCATCCCAAAAAATTTACCAAAGGTCAAATATTCGGAGGGTTGTTATTTGGTATAGGTTGGGCCATCACCGGAGCGTGCCCTGGGCCCCTTTTTGCTCAGATTGGTATGGGCGCCACGGTCGTGTTGATTACCCTTCTGAGTGCCATCGTAGGCACATGGGTGTACGGTTATTTGCGGGAGAAGCTCCCTCATTAAAATTCAATAAGATTCTATGAAAAAGGAACGCACTGCCCCAGAACGGGCTTCTGTTCCTCTCTCGCGCAAGGAATTTTTGTTGGGAAGTGCCGCCGTGGGGTTGGGTATGGCCCTGCCCGATGGGTTATCAACTCCTCCACCAGGTATTTCTTCAGCCCCTTCTCATTCTAAAGAATCTTGTATTCCTCCGGAGGTACAAATAACCTTATTATATACCGCTGATATTCATGCCCAATTGCATACGCACGATGAATTTTTTTGGGAAAATGGGAAAAGTGTTTTTCGCAAACGTGGGGGCCTCGCCGTCTTAAAGACAATGATTCAGTCCCTGCGGCAGCAAAATCCCGGTCGAACAATTCTTATTGACGGGGGGGACTACTTTCATGGTCATGGTGTGGCCAGTTTGACAGAAGGGGAGGCTCTCATACCCCTTTTTAATAACCTGGGGTACGATCTCATGCTTCCTGGCAATTGGGAGGTCGTTTACAAAAAACAAAAAATGCTATACGACATGGGCCACACCTTGGCTGCAAAGATCTGCGCCAATATGTGGCACGCTACAGATGATGAATACAATGGGGATTTGATATATCCGCCCTATTGGATTAAAGTCATTGATGGGATTAAGTTAGGTTTTATAGGGTACACCGATCATCTGATTCCTAAACGGCAATCTCCCGCCTATAGCAAAGGCATCCGTTTTGAACACGCCGATAAAAGCGTTGCAAAATATGTGCGGTATTTGCGTCAGATAGAGGGCTGCCATGGTGTTTTTCTCGTCACCCATATGGGCTTAGCCCAACAGGTGGGTCTGGCCAATAATCCTGTATGTCAGGGTGTAGATTTTATTCTTGGTGCTGACACACATGAACGTGTACGCACACCTATCCAAGGCAAATATACCCGGGTTGTAGAGTGCGGGGCCTTTGGATCATTTATCGGAAAATTAGATTTACACTTTAGGGATGGAAAACTCAGTGATTACACTTATCAACTATTGGATGTAGATCCAGCCAAATACCCCCCTGATCCAGAGCTACAGGCTATGATCCAGCAAGTGGCAGCTCCTTTTGAAAAAGAAATGAAACGGGTAATAGGACGCACAAGCACACCCCTGCTTCGGTATTTTGTCTTGGAAACGCCCATGGATAACCTTATTACTGATGCTATGATGTGGAAATTCAAGCCAGACATAGCGCTCAGTAACGGTTTTCGTTTTTGCCAGCCTTTAGCAGTGGATCCGCAGAAGGGAGAAGCCGAAATTACAAAAGAGTTTCTATGGAACATGCTTCCTGTAGATGCTGAAATAAAGTCTGGTGTGGTTACGGGGAAGCAACTCTGGAATTGGTTAGAAAAGGAATTAGAAAATGCCTTCGCAAAAGATCCATCACGGCGCTTTGGCGGTTGGTTTGTGCGGTTTTCCGGAATGCAAGTAAATTTCACCATTAATAATGATTTTGGACAACGATTAAACTGGGTTAAAGTAAAAGGGGAGCCGTTGGATTTGGAGCGCGAGTACACGATAATAGCTTGCGAAAGAGAAGGGGATCCAGATGATGTGTTATGCCGGCTAGAGGGCGTTAAGAATCCTCTTCGGACGGGCTTTTTCATGCATGCCGTGCTGGAAGAATATTTGGCCGCCCACCCCGTGGTGTCCCCCAAACTGGAGGGGCGGGCCATAGCCACAGATTATCCTCCCACGCTTCTCACACAGCTTCAGGGGACTTCGTACGAATTCCATTAGGAAATATTGTAAAATATGCTGAGGGAGTTATCTTCTGAAGATAAGAATTTACAACGGCTTTTAAAGCAACTGGATCAACTCCAATGGTTAACAGTCGTTCTGGTTTTTTTGCTGGTAATAGGTGTTTTTTTCTGGATGTCCGGGGCTCCAGTGCTGAAACTCATTGCGCGCCCTCAAAGTGCTAAAGAGAAGGGCATGGGTACAAGGGATGAACAAAAGGGAAAAGACCTTTTCTGGGTAGCACCTGATCCTGCTACCATTACGGATGAGGAAATAAAATATGGCCGTGAGCTCATCGTGCAAACGGCAAAGTATTTGGGGCCCAAGGGTTCTGTTGCTCAGATAACTAACGGAATGAATTGCCAAAATTGTCATTTGGAAGCAGGCACTAAAATTTTTGGCAATAACTACAGTGCGGTAGCTTCAACCTACCCCAAGTTCCGGGCTCGTTCCGGCACGGTGGAGTCCATAGAGAAACGGGTGAATGACTGTTTTGAAAGAAGTCTTAATGGCAAACCCTTGGCCGTTGATTCCCGGGAGATGAAAGCTATTGTGGCTTACATTAAGTGGCTGGGACAGAACGTCTCTAAAGGAGAAACTCCCAAAGGGGCCGGCCTTGTAGAGGTGCCCTTTCTGGACAGGCCTGCTGATCCCGAGAAGGGTCGTCTGGTGTACGAGGCCAAATGCAAAATTTGCCATGGACCCGATGGCGCTGGGGTAAAAGCTGCAGATGGTGTTACCTATCAATATCCCCCTTTATGGGGCCCTAACAGCTACAACACCGGTGCGGGGCTTTATAGGTTGTCCCGTTTCGCAGGTTATGTGAAAGCGAACATGCCTCTTGGGGCTACTCACGATAACCCCCAACTCACAGACGAAGAGGCGTGGGATGTGGCCGCATTTGTGAATTCCCAGCCTCGGCCAGTAATGGATATATCTAAGGATTGGCCTGACATTTCTAAGAAACCCATTGATCATCCCTTTGGGCCTTTCTTGGATTCTTTCCCGGAGTCGCAACATAAATATGGCCCCTTTGGCCCAATTAAGGAGTTTTACCAAAAATTAGCGGAGAAAAAAAATATGTAAATAAAAAGAAGAATATCTGAATTTTATTTTCTTAACTATTAAATTCATTTATCAGTCGAAATGTTAATTTGTATAGAAGATTAATTAATAACTATATGAGAACTTTTGTAAAATGGTTTTTAGTACAATTTTTTTTCATTCATGGGATTTCTTTTACCCAAGTCCAAAAACTTCCACATCACAAAGTAATCGTTCAACTCACATCTGCTGATCCTGAGGTTCATAAAAACCTTATTAATCAAATCCAGGCCCTCAAGTCCCGATGGGCTGATTCTGTGCAGATTGAAGTTGTAGCTCATGGTCCGGGAATTGATATTTTATTAAATGAAAAATCCACCTTTCAGGATAAAATTTCTGAATTTAGAAAAAAAGGTGTAAACTTTTTAGCTTGTGAGAATACCTTACGACAAAAGAATATTCCTCATTCGGCGCTCATCCGAGATATAGGATTTGTGCCGTTTGGCTTAGTTTATATTATTGAAAAACAAGAGCAAGGATGGAGCTATCTCAAAGCGGGCTTTTAAGAAGAATTTTTAAATTTTTTCTAGTAAATTTAATTGCCCAAAGTGTGGGATGGGGGCAGTTGCACGATAACCCCTCTTATGGAGATACTTGCGGATCCTTACGCAGCGTGCTGATCCGCTATGGTTATTTTCACGCCCATGCACGCTCTTTTCTGATGGCTACTACCAACTATGGTCCCCTCAGTGATTATTGGGCTTATGCTCTTGGAGCGGGTATTGGTTATGAAAGTCCGGAATGGAAAGGTTTTCAGTTTGGGCTCACCGGTTTTTTTATTTTTAATGTGGCTTCTTCCCCCTTGGGCCGAATTGACAGCCTCTCGGGACTTGGAAACCGTTATGAAATCGGGCTTTTTGACATTACCGACCCCGAAAACCGTAACGACTTGGACAGACTTGAAAATTTATATTTAAATTATCGGTATAAGAATTTTAATTTTCGTATTGGCAGGCAAGAAGTCCACACTCCTTTTCTCAACAAGCAGGACGGCCGGATGCGCGGCACGCTGGAAGAGGGGATATGGCTATCCTTGGACGACGTGAAAGGTTTTTCCATGGAGGGGGGGTACCTTCGGGCCATATCGCCCCGTTCCACCGTGAACTGGTATAGGATTAGCGAGTCTATGGGCGTCTATCCGGCGGGGGTAAACATTTATGGTCAAAAATCTGAATATCCGGGAAATCTCCGTTCGGCGGGCTTCTTTGCCCTTAAACTGGCCTACCAATGGCAGGACCGCTTCAAGGTGCAGTTTTGGGATCTTTTTACAGAAAACATTTTCAACACCGCATTTCTGGAACTGGAAGGCCGATTTACCTTGGGGTCCAAGTGGATTTTCCAGCCGGGCTTCATCGCCACAAGGCAAGATCCTGTGCGATGCGGCGGTCACTGTGATCCGGCCAAAGCTTACATGCCCCGAGGACAATCTTCCAATATCTTCAGCGGCCGGCTGGCCTTTCAGAAGAATTCTTTACGTTTTTCATTAAACTATACACGAATTACATCCCATGGGCGCTTTCTTTTCCCGCGAGAGTGGGGGAGAGAATATTTCTACACATTTATGCCGCGCGAACGGCACGACGGTTTAGGTAATGTGCACGCTGCCGTAGCACGTATATCGTATGGTTTTTGGGGCAATCGGCTTACGCCGACCGTGGCCTACGGCCACTTCTATCTCCCCGATGTTAGGGAATATAGATTAAATAAATATGGCATGCCTTCTTTTAATCAATTAAACGTAGAGGTACGGTACAATTTCACGGGATACCTGAAGGGATTTTCAATAGTAGGGCTTTTGGTTTACAAGGGTGCCCTCGGAAATACTTATAATCAGTATCGCTTCATTCATAATAAGGTCAATATGTTTAACTGGAATTTTATTTTGGACTACATGTTTTAGTAATAAAATTCCGGTATTAGATAGGTAATTAAAAATATCAGGATAACAGCCCCCGAATACAACAGGATATCCGGATAATCAATCCATGAACCCGGACAAGCGGGGAATCGGGCAAAAATTCCAGGCCTATAGGCTCTGTATAGCATTACCAGTGCGGGTCCCCAAAAAATCAGCATGTTTTGATATCTTGATTCGTATGGTAATTCATTGATATATAAAAAAGGACCGAAAATTGTGAATAAAAAAAGCGGAATAATAACTGTGTTTAACAAATAGGTCAGCCGACCAACAGGATCCTTATTTAGGGAAAAAGAAGGGGACATCACCAGGAAACGGCCACACATGTGGCTTCCTCTGATAGAGTAAAAAAGAAAGATGAGCGCTGTAAGCAATGGCAGCCAACTTTCTGAAAGTCCGAGGTATTCCAGAATGATTTTAAATTTCCTGCGCAAAAGACCGGTGAGTACTTTTGAACGATCCCCAAAAGAAGCAAAAGCCAGATAACCCAAAAAGTTATTCAGCGAAAAAATGTAGCTCCACAGAAAAAGTAACTTCAGGTTTGAAAGCTTGCGGACAGACCAATGGAACAGGGCATTATTGAGAAAAATCAAGACAAGAGGAATTGCAAAGAATGAAATAGAAAAGGTGAGCAATACTTTTCGCCGGAAAAACTGAATGTCTTTTTCATATCTTATCTCAACTATGTAGTCAAATTGCATCTTTGGGAACAGATCAAAATTGCGGCTGATGAAATAATATGCCACATCCAGGATTATCCCCCAGAAGATAAATACAGCCACGAGGGCCGCCAGGGAGTTTAATATCCAGGTGGGATTTAGAAATCTAAAATAAAATTTACTTTTTATTGGCATTCCAAAGCAGAAGGAATAATGGATTTAGCTTCCAATTCAATAATTTTATTTTTTCCAAAGAGCGACACGTTGAAGGCCATGTCAAAACTTTCTGTTTGCTGGATTAACTGCCGGAGGGAGGCCATCTTATAGGCAACCACAGGAAAAGCTGTGGGGCAGCAAGCGGGCTGACGCACTTTGAAACGTAAGTGGCCTTCCCCAAATTCGGAAATTTCGTTGTCGTAAAGTCGCAGGCCACGCGCAAGAAAAACAGGGTCCATGTTACCCGGACCAAACGGACCAAACTGATTTTTCAGGTTTACAAAGGCCGGTGTGAGAGTTCTGAAATCAATTTCATCATCCACTTCCACGATGGGGCAGGGCTTGCTCTTACCCAGCAT
The DNA here is from genome assembly GCA_025055635.1 of Flavobacteriales bacterium. Lineage (GTDB taxonomy): Bacteria > Bacteroidota > Bacteroidia > CAIKAF01 > CAIKAF01 > JANWWQ01. The sequence continues at coordinate 50,351 of JANWWQ010000004.1, read as the reverse complement.
TTCAGAGGCTATCTGGTCAAAGGTTTCCATGAAAGCCTGCAATTTATCATGGGAAAGGGTGAGCCCCGCGGCGAAGGCATGGCCGCCAAAGTTTTCCAAATGTTCCGCGCAGCGTGAGAGGGCCTCAAAAAGGTCAAAGCCGGGGATAGACCGTGCCGAACCTGTTATTTTTCCTTCGCTATTGGTAAGAACGATAGCCGGCAGGTAAAAACGTTCCACCAACCGGGCCGCCACGATACCCACCACACCCTTGTGCCAGTGGGGACGATAGGCTATCACGGAAAATTTTGTGATCTGTTGTTTTAGCAGGTCTTCGTAAGCTTCCAGCGTAATTTGCCGATCGTACTGACGGCGCTCTTGATTCAGGTTTTCCAAGCGGGCTGCGATCTGGCGAAGATGTTCTTCATCGTTTTCAAGAAGCAAAGACACAGCCAGCCGTCCGTGCTCTATACGTCCGGCGGCGTTTAGGCGTGGCCCTAGGCCAAACACAATATCCTCCGAGGTAAATTCTTCAGGGTTCTTCTCTAAAATCTCGGCCAGCAGCCTGACCGCAGGTCGCGGGTGTTGTCGGATTTGCTGAAGTCCCGTGTAAACAAGCACACGATTTTCGTCGGTGAGGTCTACAATATCGGCACAGGTGCTAATGGCTACCAGGTCCGTGAGGGGTTGCAGTTCTTCAATAGAAATTCCATATGCAGCGGCCAAAGCCTGCACCAGTTTGAAGGCCACACCACAGCCACTGAGGTCTCTAAAAGGATATGAACAATCGGGGCGTTTAGGGTTCAACACTGCGACAGCCTGGGGCAGCACGGGGCCCGGCCTGTGGTGGTCGCACACGATAAGATCCAAGCCAAGGCTTTGTGCCTCAGAGGCTTCTGCCACGGCGAGGGTGCCACAATCCAAGGCCACTAGGAGGCTGAAGCCATTATCCGCGGCAAACCGCAGCCCGGTGGAGCTTATACCGTAGCCTTCATTATAGCGGTCGGGTATGTAGTAACCTGTCTCTGTGTAGTTCAAAAAGTCTTTAAAGAAGGAAACCATGAGGGCCGTAGCGGTAGTGCCGTCCACGTCATAATCCCCCCAGAAGAGGATGCGTTCTCGGTTAGCGATGGCTGACAGGATTCGGCCCACAGCGGGTTCCATATCCTTCATGAGGTATGGGTCGTGCAGCAAGCCTAGATGGGGCCTGAAGAAGTCCCGTGCCCCTTCAAAGCTGACAACTCCCTGCCGCACAAGCATCCGGAGGAATACCGGATGGATGTTCAATTGTTGCCCCAGCCGCCGGATAAGTTCCTGCGGCGGAGATGGTTTGAGAACGATACGTCTGTGGAGGGTAATGTTTTCAACCATTTGAAGGTCACCACTCTTTCAGGCATTTTTCTATATCGGCTTTGTAGGCTTCGTAAAAGGGAGATGGATTTTTTTCTCCCCACTCGCGGGCTTCGTTCATCAGGGCGCGTGCTTCTGCGGTTTTACCAGTACGGTAGAGTATCTTGGCTTTCACGTACTTATTGAAGAAATGGTCGCGCAGACTGATGCTGCGGTTCACCATATCCAGCAGTTTATCTTGGGCCACGTTGTTTTCAAGTCCATAGCGGGCTGCCTGAGCCAGGTCATACCATTGAGAGGTGAATTTGCTATAAAATTCCTCAATATTTTTCCGGGCTTGCTCAACGGTGTTGACTCTAAAACGCACTGCCACACGCGTCCTTTCCCAGCGCAGCGCCAGTTCCCCTTCCTCGTCGTTTATGGGATTTATCTCAATCAAAAAGCGTTCGGTGAAATCGCAAAGTTCAGGACGTGCAGAGAGGCGTAAGACATCCAAAGATTCTTTGTAATTGACACTTCCTTTTTGACCTTCATTGGTATTGAAGATAAGGATCCATTCCGTTGGATTGGGGATAGTGAACAAGGCGTACTCCCCGGCAGGAAGTTTTTTATCGCCGAAGGTGACATCCCGGCTAAAACTAATGCTTGTGGCCTCATTGGCACCGGTCCGCCACACTTGGTTAAAAGGTACCAATTCGCCGAAAATTTTCCGTCCCTTGACTCCCGGTCGGGAATATTCCACCCTCACTGTTGTGAGGCCTACCACTTGTTCCGTAATGCATTTGGGACTGGGTAAAGGAAGTTGTACCTGAGCTGGCAGTAGGCTAGTTATGCCAAGTGAGAAAAAAAATTGAGAGATTACACAAGAGCTTTTCATCAGTGTTTGGTGTAGGATTGGCTAAAATAGATTTCATTCAGTTGTCCTGGTTGTTTGAAGCAAAGTCCCAGCCAGCTGGCCGCAAGCGGCCTCAATATCACGGCCTCTACTTCGGCGCAGGGTGGCAACGATGCCATGCTCTTTGAGATAGGCTTGGAACCAATTAACGCGGAGGGGCGGAGAACCCCTAAAAGGCAGGCCCTCCACGGGGTTGTATTCAATAAGGTTTACCTTGGAAGGGAATTTTCTGGCGAAACGCACGAGGGCTGTAGCATCGGCTTGGCTATCGTTCACTCCTTCCAAAAGCAGGTATTCTAGCGTAACCACCTTACGGGTGCGAGCCGTATAGTATTGCAAAGCTTCTTTAAGCTCCTTCAGGGGATTAGATTGGTTAATAGGCATTAAGGCAGAACGTTTTTCGTCAATGGCGGCATGAAGGGAGAGGGCCAGCTTACATGGGAGGTGGTCGTCGGCCATACGTACGATCATTTTAGCAATTCCGGCAGTGGACACGGTGAATCGGTGGGCACCCATGGCAAGGCCAAAACGGGCATGTAAAAGTTCCAGGGCCCGGACCACATTGCGATAATTCAGCAGAGGCTCTCCCATGCCCATGAAGACGACATTAGTAAGGGGTCTTCCGTAGATTTCCATAGCTTGCTGACGGGCCAGGGCTACCTGATCGAAAATTTCATCCGCACCCAGGTTGCGGGCCATCTTAAGGCGGGCCGTGGCACAGAAGGTACAGTTAAGGCTGCAACCGGCTTGACTACTGATGCAAGCAGTGATGCGCCGGGGCGTGGGAATCAACACCCCTTCAATGGTTTTACCGTCATAAAGGCGGTAGGCAGCTTTCACTGTTCCATCAGCACTGCGAACTGTCTTTTCAATTCGGAGGTTGTGAATGACAAATTGTTCCTGAAGTTTTTGGCGCAAGGTGAGGGGAAGGTTAGTCATGACCTCAAAGGAAGTGGCCTGATGGCCCCACAGCCATTCTAGGATTTGTGTGGCCCGCCAGGAGGGATATCCATGTTCCTGCAGCCAGGTTTCCAGCTCTTCCCTGTCCAGGGAGCGGATATTTCGAGGTAGGGAGGCAGCTGGGTATCGCATCGGAAAGCAATCATGCAAAGGTATCGGAGGTTCGGTGTACAGAAAAGGCGGAAGAGGGTATGCCAACAAACACACGAAAATTCTCCAGGGCTTTTTCATGCATTTCCTGATGGACAGGAGTTAGTTTTCGTATTAATCAGGCTCCGGCTAATTCAGGGGGGCACGATGGGTTGTTTCAAACCAAACTTAACAAGTACCACCGTAGCGCGGATATAAGTTTTTGGGTGGAGGTTAAACGGGTAGGTTATCCACGGTGCGTTTTCTGATGTGGAGCATTTCGGCTTTTTGTACGCTGGCGAACTCCTGCACACGGAAAAAATGAAAAGAGACGTTGTCGTGGCAAAGGCGAAAAAAGGAAGAAAGATTTAATCCTACATCATAGATCAAAGTTTTCTCTATTCTGCGAAGATTGTTTGCAGCCCCCCTAAAACCTTAGGAGAAGGCCCGCGTATGCACTTGCCGTACTTTTGCGCCCATGTCTCTGGAAGCCGAGATTGCCCGACGACGAACGTTTGCCATCATCAGCCACCCGGACGCAGGAAAAACCACCCTTACCGAAAAACTGCTGCTATTCGGCGGAGCTATTCAAACAGCGGGAGCAGTGAAAAGCAATAAGATCCGCAAATACGCCACTTCTGACTTCATGGAAATAGAGCGGCAGCGGGGTATTTCGGTAGCCACCTCTGTAATGGCCTTTGATTACAAGGGTGTGCACATGACTCTTCTGGACACTCCGGGCCACAAAGATTTTGCTGAAGATACCTACCGTACACTTACGGCTGTGGACAGTGTGGTGCTGGTGGTGGACGCTGCCAACGGCGTGGAAGAACAGACCGAACGGCTCATGGAAGTGTGCCGCATGCGCGACACACCGGTGATGATTTTTATCAACAAGATGGATAGAGAAGGCAAGGACCCCTTTTACCTGATGGAGGAGTTGGAGAAAAAGCTGAACATCCGTGTGCAGCCCCTTACCTGGCCTATTGGTATGGGACGCCGTTTCAAGGGTGTCTACAATCTGAAAAAACGGGAATTGAACCTGTATGCGCCGAATAAGACACGAATTGCGGACGATATCTTCACTCTGCGCGACCTCAAGCACCCGCTGTTGGACGAGAAGCTGGGAGAGGATGCCGCCCATAGACTCCGAGAAGATGTGGAACTCATTGAGGGGGTGTACGGTGCATTCAGTCCGGAGCCTTATTTGAAAGGGGAGCTGGCCCCCCTTTTTTTCGGTTCGGCACTGAACAACTTTGGAGTACAGGAACTTCTGGACGTTTTTGTAGAAATTGCACCTCCTCCCCAGCCCCGATGGACCGAACAGCGCTTGGTATTACCGACCGAACCCCGCCTTACAGGATTCGTCTTTAAAATTCATGCCAACCTGGACCCTCGTCACCGTGATAGGATTGCTTTTTTCCGGGTATGTTCCGGAAAATTTGAACGGGGGAAGTTTTACTACCACGTGCGCTTGGGACAGGAACTGCGCTTTAGCAACCCCACCAGTTTCATGGCCCAGCAAAAAAGTGTTATCGATGAGGCCTGGCCTGGTGAAGTGGTGGGCCTCTACGACACAGGTAATTTTAAAATAGGCGACACCCTAACAGAGGGCGAAGAACTCCGCTTTAAGGGTATACCCAGTTTTTCTCCAGAAATTTTCAAGGAACTCACCAACTTGGATCCCCTGAGAACAAAGCAACTGGATAAAGGTATCCGTCAACTCACGGACGAAGGGGTGGCCCAGTTGTTTTATCTTCAGCCGGGACAGCGCAAGATTGTGGGTACCGTGGGGGAGCTTCAGTTTGAGGTACTCCAATACCGCCTAGAACATGAATACGGAGCGCGGTGCCGGTTTGTTCCCCTGCCCATTTACAAGGCCGTGTGGATTAGTTGTTCAGATTCTAAATCATTTGAGCGCTTTTCCAGGGCCAAAGCCGGACAAATTGCCACCGACAAAGAAGGACGCCCTGTATTTCTAGCCCCTTCCGCATGGATGCTGCAACAGGCCGAACAGGATTACCCGGAAATCCGATTCCATAAAACATCAGAATTTTAGTCCTCTGCCTTTACCTGCTTAGTAAAAATCTCAAGCGACGACTTCTTCCGTCGGGGGTTTCCAGAGTTACTGAATACACGCCCGGTGCCAGAAAGTGCAAATCCCATGGAACCGGAATTCCATTCATGGGCTGAAAAGTACTTTTCGCCACCACCCTGCCCTGCAAATCTGAGACCCACGCAATTACAGGAGAACCCTGGAATGAAAGGTTTATCCACACCTGTCCGTCCCCGGGGTTAGGATACAACCAGATTTCATTTCCTTCCTTCTTATCCAAAGCGGAAGCTGGCTTGAGTTCCAAGGTGTCGCACACCTGAACGGTGTCAGAGCAGTGGTGATCAAAGACGAGGAAACAGGGGACGTAATTGCCGTAGCCGAGGTATGTGTGAACGGGATCATTAACCCCGGTTATAGAAAAACCATCTCCAAAAATCCACTGAAACCACAAACCCGGTGAAGGAATGTAATCTGGATTATTAAAAAATTGCACAGTAAGGCCGTTCACGGCATGGGAAATCAAGGGATTACAATTGGTAGCACCCGTGACAATCACGGTATCGCATACGGTATAAGGCTGAGGACACTGGGGATGAATGTATGTGAGGCACACCACGTAACTGCCCGGTTGGGAATAAGTGTGGATGGGGTAATCGCCGCTGGCCGAGCCACCATCCCCAAAGTTCCACTGCAAGGAGAAAGGGGCTCCGGAACCGATGGCCGGTTGATTGTAAAAATGGACGGTGAGCCCTGTGATGGTGTATCCGAAGGAAGCGGTGCATGGAATCGGCTGTGTCACCGTTATGTATTCGCAATGGGCCCAGCTGGGCAACACGGAGCAGGGCAAATTATCCGCATACAGGCACACATAGTAAGTACCCGGACCGGCAAAAGTGTGCACAGGACTGTTGTTGCCCCACACAAATCCGCTCAGATCCCCAAAGTCCCAGAAAAAATCCACCGGCGGCTCCAGGGGGGGATCGGCCTGAAAACTGACCGTGAGGCCTGAAACGGTGTACGTGTAGGAAAAGGTACAAGAATCAGGCACCGTGGCTTCCACTGAATCACAGGCCGTTTGTGTCATGTTCGTGAGGCAGTGGGGCATCTGAGCGGTAGCGCAGACGAAATAAGTTCCCGGAAACCAGTAGGTGTATTGAGGATTGTTGCCTGTGAGCTCTACGCCGTCGCCCATATACCAAGTGATAGCCGTATCGGGTAGTTGGGGAGTATTGAAAAACTGAACTTCCAAACCATTGGCCACATAGCTGATGGTAAACACGCAAGTATCGGCCTGACTCATGTCCACCTGGTGGCACACCACGATGGGCTGAGACCCGCAGGCAGGGTCGTTCACCGTCATGCACGCTGTGTAAATGCCCGGAGTGTTGTAAAAGTGTACGGGATCGTTGTCCCAGGACCAGCTCCCCTCTCCGAAATTCCAGGAAAGGCTTGCGGGGTACAGAACTTGAGGAGTGTTGTTAAAAGAAACTGCGTTGCCGCTAATGGTAAAGGTAAAATCATACAGGCAGGAGGCACCGGTCACCTGAACGGTCTGACAGACCACCTGGGGTTGGCCCCCCGCACAGGCGGGGTCTATCACTGTGAGGCATACAGTGTAGGAGCCCGTGGAGGCATAGGTATGGGAAGGATCGTTTTGGTTGGTTAGGGTGGTTCCGTCCCCGAAATTCCATAATAGGCTGGCCTGTGGAAAAGAATAGTTGGGCTGATTATTGAACACCACCTGGAGGCCGTTCAATGTGTAGGTGAAGGTGGGGGGACATTGGGCCCTTGCAAAGGCTGAAAGCATAAGGAATCCAGGAAGCAGCAGCTTATCAAGACGCATGGCAATACCCTTTGATGAGCTTGAACCGTGGATGCCGGAAGTGGCCGTGCACCATTCGGCCTTTGCTAAGTCTGGAGCGGAGAAGTTTCTGTACGGCGGGAGGAAGGCTGATGACGGTACGGCATACTGTACTGCAACAGTTGCCAAACTTTTGGCCGCAGGTTTCGCACTGAATGAATAGCAAATGGCAGCCGTCGTTTTTACAGTTCACCAGGCGGGCTGTAGGAGTGCCGCATTGTTGACAGCGGCTGATTACCTCCGAAGAGACTCTTTCAATCAGACGGTCATCAAATACAAAGTTCACGCCTCGGAATTTGTTTTTCAGGCCCTTTTCCTTGACTTGGCGTACATACTCGATGATACCACCCTCCAGTTGATACACCTTTTCAAATCCATGATGCTTTAGCCAAGCCGAGGCTTTTTCGCAGCGGATACCGCCGGTGCAGTAGAGTACGATGGGCTTGTGGCGGGCTCCCTTCAGCTTTTCTAGGGCTTCGGGCAATGCTTCACGGAATGTTTCAGCCTCCAATCCTATAGCGTTTTCAAAATGACCAACAGCATATTCATAATGGTTACGCATGTCCACGACAAGGGTGTCGGTAGAATCTGTGAGTCGGTTGAAGGCCTCCGCATCCAGGTACGTGCCGCAACGCGTGGGATCAAACGAACGATCATCCAGGCCATCGGCCACAATTTTTGGTCTGACCCTCACGTGAAGCTTTCGGAATGCTACTCCGCTTTCCTCTATGGCCCGGTTCAGGCGCATACCTTCCAGGCCTGGCATGGAATACAGGAAGGCTCTTACATCCTCAAAACGCGTACCTTCACAACATGCTTGCCCGTTGACCCCTTCGTAGGCCACATATATCCGTCCCTTTACACCCAATCTGTCCAATCCTTCCCTCATTAAGTTAGCAAAATGGAAAGGATCATTTATTTTCAAGTAGCGATAAAAGGAAAATATTACCGGAAATTCTCCTTCTTGCATTTCTATAATAGAAGTATTGCGAATTTAATAAATACTAGAATATCCCTAACTCCCGAAGAAGAGAGCTGTTGCAATGACTTTTTGGGCCTCAACAGAAAAGAAATAAAATTTCAAAGATTTATTGCTCTGTTTCAAAATATAACTTATAATAATGCAGGCCCCGGCTTTCATCAAAGCCCCTCTCTATCAAATGTTCTGGGCCATGGATATAAATATGGAAATTTTTGTCCAGCTTAATGACACTCTTAAACTTCCTCTGAGCAGATTTGCGGCTTTCTAGGGGAATTTCCACACCGTCGGCCGGCGGTAGACGGAAAGCTTCTTCATATGATCGGCGGAAATCCCGGAATTCCTCAATGATAGCCGGTTCTTGCAGAACGTTCTGTTCAAAAAGGGCGTTATCCAGTACGGGAGCCTCCTTGAAGAAATCGGCGCTGCGGCTGAGGATAGCTGCCTTCCGGGCCGGCTCCAGCGGCACATCGCCTAACCTTGCATTTTCGGTAAATATCTTCACCATCTCCTGGAAAGACTCGCTGATATAGCGCTCATCGGGCACGCGCTCCAAACCCAAAAACTCTTCCCGCCAGAAGGCCGCGTCGTTCAGTGGGTTGCTTTTGTCCACGCATAGACTGAATAATGTATCATTGTCTGAAGGCACATTCAATACAAGACAGCCCTTGTCCAATTTATGTAACAAGATTCCCTCAGCCAGCGAAAGACTAATGGTTTGGGGCTTTTCCTGTAGCGTAACAAATCGATCTCGGTGTTCTGTTTTGAAAATACCCAGTCCTTCCACTTCTTCATCGCCCACGCGCACCCCCTGGTAATGCACTACGTATAGATCGCCCGATTTAATTTTCGGATGACTGGATACGTGATAAAGATATTTGGCCAGGGTGTGGGAAACCTTATAGAATTGCTTAGAAGAAGCAAATACGCTGCGAGCAGCTTCCAAAACAGTGCGCCCCTTATCCTTCTGGAATTGATACAGGGCCCGTGTGTCCAAGGGTTTCAGAAAAAAATGGTACAACGCGCCCGCCAGCTCCTCATCGTGCACTGGCGTTTCTTTTTCGGACAACACCAATTCTTCCCCCAGGTAGCTGCTACCCACCCGGTGGATGATGAGCGATGCTATTTCAGCTTTGGTGAGATCTATTAACATGGTCGCAAAAGTAGAAGGCCTACTAAAAGGCCAAAAGATTTTTTGGAAATATTGAAAAGTTTATTACCTTTGCAGTCCGTAAAAGTGGCCCATTCGTCTAGGGGTTAGGACGCAAGATTTTCATTCTTGAAACAGGGGTTCGATTCCCCTATGGGCTACAAAGATGCCTAACCACAAACACACTGCCAAGGCTATGCGGAGCAGCGCTGCCAAGCGCTTGCGCAACCGCTACCAGAAGACCACGGCGCGTACTTTAATAAAAAAAATCCGAGCCGCCCACTCTAAGGAAGAAGCTGCTAAACTCTTGCCCAAGGTGACATCCCTTTTAGATAAATTAGCTAAAAAGCATATAATCCACAGAAACAAGGCGGCCAACCTGAAATCCAAATTAGCCCGCAAAGTGCAGGCTTTACCATAAAAGGCTGCGTTAGTGGAATTTTTCTCATCTACCCCTTAAGGGTAGTTTTTATTTTTGGAGGATGGGGGAATCCAGGACACCCATTAAGCTGTGGGCTAAAGACGAAAGACCCCGGGAAAAATTTATCATGAAGGGACCACAGGCCCTCAGTGATGCCGAGCTTTTGGCCATCCTTCTCAACACCGGCACCGCTGAAAAATCAGCCCTGGATGTGGCCCGGGATCTTCTAAAGAAATACCACAATTCCATTGCAGAACTCAGTCGCCTTACAGTAGATGACCTGAGCCAAATAAAAGGGGTGGGGCCGAAAAAGGCCGTTACACTCTTGGCCGCCTTGGAATTAGGTCGCCGCCGTCAGAGGGATAGCCTGCCCTCTAAGCTCCGTATATCCTCCAGCCAACTGGCCTATGAGGCTTTGCGTAGTTATCTGGAAGACCATGATCGGGAACATTTTCTTGTGGCCCTGACCAACAATCAGAATCAAATCAAACATGTGGAATATGTGGCCATGGGCGGCCTCACCCAGGTGGTGGTAGATCCCAAGGTGGTGTTTCGACTTGCCTTGATGCATAAAGCCACGGGCATTCTGGTGGCCCACAATCATCCTTCCGGACAACTCCAGGCCAGCGAACAGGATATCCTGCTCACCAAAAAACTTGTGGCCGGTGCAAAAAGTTTGGAAATTCGTTTCTTAGATCACTTAATCATAACCGCTAATGGCTATTTATCATTCAGGGAGGAGAATTTGATTGAAGATTAGTGAAAAATTCCTTTGTGCGGTATTTATCATTTCAGTACACAAAGAATGCTTAATTAAAAGTCCTTTGAAACATGCTTTAATCAGATTTTAGTTTTACGGTTTTTGAAAACTGATTAAACTAAGATTTCTAAATTTTAAATAATTATAATTATAGCTTTTACGTGTAGCTGTAAAATTTATTTTATTTCAATAACACACACTAGCAACCCTATTCGCAGGCCTGTCACTCGCCGAAATTAAATTTTTGACTTCTAATTTATGCGGCCTGAAGCGAAAAAATAACAAAAAACAAAACAATTACCAAAAATAAAACATTTAATTAATTGAGAATTGAATGATTTTAATGACCTGTTTAAATCAATGGACCAACCTCTATAATGTTTTTAGGTTAACCCTTTCAAAGTTGAACCAAAACAAAACAATTTCCAACTAATACCAACTAACTTTTAAAAGCCAGCCCTAGATTGCTTTTGCAGATTCATTCAGGGTGTTCTGTTTTCTGCTATTCAATTCGGGTATAGCCTTCGGGGATTTTAAGAAGGCTTTCATTAACCTTACCAGGTTCTACGGAAATAATTTTTTGATGGAAGAGGGCCTTACCTTCGGGGTTATAAGCCGTGAGCTCTATGGGTATCCCACTGATATTTTGAGCCAGAAGGGCCCGAATGGCCCCACGGCCTTGCAGCATCTGGGGAAAATCGTTTACAGTGAGCCCTGGAACGTCGGCCACCCAGCATTCCACGTGCCCCTGGGTACCCTGGATATGCACCTCGCGGGCATCAAAACGGCCTTTGGGCGCCCGATTACCCGTTTCCCGGGCAAAAAACAGCTGGTTCATGGGATTGGAAGGATCGGCCAGGCTGGGAGGAATGGTATAAAGCCGTTTTTCCCCGTTGCCTTCGGCGGTCATGTAAGCGTTCAAGTCTCCCTTGGGAAAGAATATACTATATTGCCCTTGACCTTCTTGGGTTTTTATTTGATAATCCAGGCGTTGACCTGCCGCTCCTATGTACCAGGTGATTTGGGCTGCTTCGCCCGCAGAATAATTCAGGGCCTCCAGGTGCAGAACGCCTTCAAAGCTCTGACCCCACAGAGCGGCTGGAATAAAAATAAGAAAATTAATGAAATGTTTCATGGCCATAATCAGTTGCCTACCTGTCCGCGCAGGTTAGAATTGGTGTAAAAGTTATCGGGGATGTTCACTGGATTGCCGTTGCGCTTGATAGCGTACCCTCCGGCTCCGGGAGGCGGGGGAGGCACCGGCAAAGGAATGGGCACATTGTTCACAACAGGAACAGTTACTGTCCCCAAAAATGGAAGGTTAATAGTAATAGAGGCGCTCACAAGGAGGTTAAAATAGCCCTGAGTGCCCGGATAACCATATCCGCCACCGTTACCTCCTACAGCGTTGGGCGACAAGCTTATGGTGACGGGCCCCAAGTTAACCGGTATGGGAAAGTTGAGAATACCGCCTTGGCCGCCCACGCCAAACTGGCCTCCTGTACCATTAAGACCATTAACGTAATAGGACAATCCCACAATGCCTCCTGGTGCCTGACCTCCCAGGCCGTTACCCGCTCCTCCACCACCTCCAGCCCCCACAAATATTCCTAATGTCACAATATTGGCGGGGGCAGGGGGCGTCCAGCTAATTTGGAAGGCCATGGCATTGCCGCCACCTCCCCCGCCGAATATGTTGAAGTTGTTCTGAATGGTTGTAGCAGTAGTGAGCTCTATGGCCGTGCCCCCTGGAAATCCTTCCCCTGTCGTACCGGCCGAAGGACTGTAGGCTTGACCGCCATTGCCTCCGCGCCCGATTATATTCCCGTTGTTGGTTATACCTACAACAGAACCCGCAGGTAAGTTGCCTGTGGTAAATGCAGGAAGAGATGTTGTGTTGCTTGTTATCTCTACACCAGGATGTACAGTCACATGGACGCATACGGGGGAGTTGGTAGGCGCATTCGGATAGGTGGAGTATAGATTCACTGCCACATCATAATTCTGGGTAGAATTGAATACATCTAACAGGTAACAGGGTTCCACATACACGGAATAAACGATTGTTTGGAGTTGTTGTCCACAGAAAGCTTGAATAATAACCGTGTGGAGGCCGGCCGGAGTGAAGGGTGTTACATGGACGGTAATAGTGGCCTGACCAGTGGACATCAGCGGATTAGGGCTAATGGTCACACTCATCCCGTTGGGAAGTACGGAAGCCACATTGAAAATAATATTCTGGGGCACCCCGTTGGTTTGGGTAAGTTGCAGGGTTACTGAACAACTGTCCGTAATGGTGCGGTCAATGGTGTCGGAAGGCGCGGAGGGGTTGACTGTGAAATGACAACTATTACAGCTTTCCTGGAAGCTTTTCAGCCAGCAGGCGCCATTCCAGAATTGCAGTGTACTGTCTTCGGTGATGAAAACCACAAGGCCCTGGGCAGGATTGACGATGGCATCACGCTGGGCGTAAGTCATGCGTGGAGGAAGGAAACCCATCGTGGTGCTTTCCAGGTGCAGGATGGCTGAATTGTCAGGAGTGTTGGTTCCAATTCCTACATTTTGTCCATGCCCCTCAGTTTTTGTAATCCAAAGAATAACCAGTATCAGAAAGAAATTTGTCCGTAAAATTTTCATCATCAAATCCTGATGGTAAAAGTATGAAAAAAGTTGTCTGCTTGCATACCATTTTTCAAAGACTTCATGGGAAGGGGATGGGTTTTTGGCAATTTACTTTTGGGCCATGCGGATTCATATGATAGCCATTGGGGGTGCTGTAATGCATGCGCTGGCTCTGGAATTGCAACGTTTGGGTCATGTAGTGAGCGGTTCAGACGATCAGATTTTTGATCCGGCGCGCAACCGGCTGCTTCAGGCAGGTCTTTTGCCTTCCACGGAAGGATGGGATCCGCAGCGCGTCACATCGGAGCTGGATTTGGTCCTGCTGGGCATGCATGCGCGTCCTGATAATCCAGAGTTGCAGAAAGCCCTAGCGCTCAGCTTACCCGTTATGTCTTTTCCAGAATTTTTAGGAAGAGAATGGCAGAGAGTGCCGCAGGTGGTCGTGGCCGGTAGCCACGGTAAGACTACTGTGACGGCTCTGCTCATGCATACCTTGCGGCAAGCGGGATGGGCATTTGATTACTTGGTGGGCAGTTCCGTGGCAGGCTTTGAACGCAGTGTACGCATCTCTCCATCATCCCCCCTAGCTATCATTGAGGGAGATGAATATTTTTCTTCTCCTCTGGATAATCGGCCCAAATTCATGCATTACAACCCGACTCACTTGATCTTAACTGGTTTAGCATGGGATCATGCCAATGTATATCCGGACGAGGCCTCCTACGTGGAGGCCTTTCGTAGCAGGCTGGCTAGCTTGCCTACTGGGGCAACAGTGTACTATGACCTAGAAGATTCTGTACTTAGGTCTCTCGTTACGGAATTTCAGGGAGCGGATTGGGAAGCTGTGGGTTACGAGGCACTTCCTAACGATTCCAACACTGCAGAACCACATTTTTTAACAGAAAGCGGGGAGCGGATTTCTACGCATATTTTCGGCCGCCACAATCTGAAAAATATGGCCGCTGTGCGAGCGGTGTGCCGTAGATTGGGGCTTGGCGATGCGTGTATTTATCAGGCATTTGCCACCTTTGAGGGGGCAGGGGGTCGGCTGGAGAAAATCTGGGAACGCGCTCCTGATGTGGCTTACATGGATTTTGCCCATGCCCCCAGCAAGGTCCGGGCTACCGTGGCGGCCGTGCGCCATCGTTATCCTCATCACCATTTCATAGCGGCTTTAGAACTTCACACTTATAGCAGTCTTTCCAGGAACTACCTGCCTTTGTATGCCCGCACTTTAGAACCTGCGGACAAGGCTTTTGTGTTTTACGACAACCATGCCTTGGAACTTAAAAAACTTCCTTCCCTCACTCCTGCCGAGGTGGCAGAAGCCTTCGCGGGAGACGTGGAGGTAGTGGCCCATGACGCACAGGCTTTGGCCAAAGCTGTATTGGGCTCTCTGCGTTCGCCCTTTGTGCTTCTTCTCATGTCTTCAGGCTCTTGGCAGGGATTAGCCTGGAAAAGTTTACTATTAGAACGGAAGTGAAGAGATGGCAAAAATTCCCTTTGAAGGCCAGCCCGAAGCGGGGATTTATCTCTTAAATAAACCCAGTGGGTGGACCTCCTTTGATTTAGTGAAATTTTTACATGGATGCTTGAGCCGACACTTCAAGCGCCGTGTTAAAGTGGGACATGCCGGTACGCTGGATCCCTTGGCGCAGGGTCTGATGGTACTGGCTTCGGGACCCTTGACGAGGGAATTGGCTCGTCTCACTAGCGATGACAAGGAATATGAAGCCACCCTTTGCCTAGGGCAAAGTACACCAAGCCACGACCGAGAAACCCCGGTTAACGAGCGAAAACCCATACCTTTTTTAACTGTCTCTGATATAGAAAACACCTTACGAAAATTTGAAGGAGAACAATTTCAGACCCCACCGCTTTATTCTGCTGTGAAAATTCAGGGCAGACGCGCTTACCAGTGGGCCCGAAAAGGAATGAGTCTTTCCTTGAAGCCCCGGCCTATTCATATTTTCAGGTTGCAGCTTTTGGAGTGGAATTCGCCGTATTTATCGCTATACATCCATTGTTCCAAGGGTACCTACATTCGGAGTTTGGCCCGGGACCTGGGCCATGCCTTGGGTACGGTGGCCGTGCTGGAGCGCCTGGTACGCACCCGTAGCGGGGCTTATCGGTTATCGGATGCCGCTTCCATGGAGGAGCTGAAGGCTTTTTGTCAGAATTTTAATCCAGACTGTTCCGAACTTTCGGAAAACACTTTATGAGACGGAAGCATATTTTGTCAAGGGTATTTTTTACATCACTGGGCACTTGCAGAGCGGTCACGGTCGTTGGCGTAGGGAAAATCCTATTATTTACCAGCGGAAAGGGAATAGCTCAGGATGCACTGACTTCGCTGGGGTCCTGGAACCTGGTCAGCGTGGGCTACCGGCCTTCAGCCCGCTGGACCCTGCTCGCCGAAGGCTGCCTGCGGTCATTGCGCTTCTACGATTGGTTTCACTATTACGAAGGGAAGGGAGCTGTTTTTCTAAGGGTGACGGAGACCTTTACGACGGGCCTGGGCGCCGGCCTATACCACACCTACAGGGAAGGAGGCAATTTCCGGCGACCCATGCGGACGGCGGAGATACGGCTCTGGCCTCAGGCTGCTTTCAACCAGCCTCTTGGGCCCCTCAGCGTGGACCATCGCTACCGCGTAGAAGTGCGCTTCACCACCCAGGGCGTCCGCGAACGTTTTCGCCAGCGTTTTGGGGTCAGCTATCCTTTTGGCCCACAGCGTACAGGTTATAAAATGCTGCGCGCCGATGTGCACAACGAACTGTTTTTCACTTCCAGAGCGCCTTACTTTGAGCGCACCCGTTTGCAGATTCAGCTGGGCGTAAAGCCTTCGCTCGCCTCCACTTTCCAGGTGGGCTATGTGTTTCAATTTGATTACAACTTACAAGATGAAATAGGTAGAAATTTTTTCATGGTGGGTTATTATCTCATGATCTTGCGGAAAAAAGTGAAAAATCCTTCATCTTCAGGCCCTGAGGATCAGGAAAATTAAATACAAAAAATCTAAGCAAAAAGGATATTAAATTTAATCCGCGTAGCGGGAATCAAATAATCTGAAACAAATTTCCAGCAACCTTTTCCCTGAAGGGAATGAGAAGAGACGGTCCATTTCAAAATCATGAAAACATCAGTTTTGGTGGGCCTTTATCAGTCTTTTTTCCACATTGCGGTTTTCGTTGTAAAATACAGTTTGCGTATGCATGCTTTCAATTACCCAGCCCGCGTTATCCAATTGAGTTTCCACCTGTATTTCAATATTATATTGAGGTATTTCGCCGCTTTTGGGCGGCTCGTGGTGGATCTTTTCCGCCATATTACGGATAAACTTGTGAATTACCTCCGTGAGTTGTTCTTTATCTATCTCCTGGGTAAGATGTATGGTGAATGTACCTTTCTTTGCATCTACTTCCTTTAACAGGGTTTTATTTTCGGCATTCAAAAAGCCACCTCCAAAAATGTTGGGTATTTGGGTTGTAGCAATATAATTTTTACCAAGTTTAAAATAATATCCATGAAAACTATGAAATTGCCGGATATCCTTAATCAAAGCTATTTCAATGGCCTTACGGGATGCGAACGCTGTGTTCAGTTGCTGAAAAAACATATTAAGTTCCGGCATTTTAAATATAAGTTTTGAGAAGTTATGAATCTGACGTTTTACTTTACTACGTATTTCCCTCCAGTTCACCAGTTTAGAAAATTCCCCCATTTCATTGGTTTTGTATATAATGCGGGAATCGTGAGGGAGAGTTTGAAAAGTTTCAGTCATCAAATCTGTAAAGGGATTATTTCGGTAGCGATACGTCCATTGAATTAAATAAAATGCAGGTTTTGACTTGAGCACGGAGATTTCCGCATCGTATTCCAATACTTTTAGAGAGAGGGTGTCCTGATCCTTTATCTTGACTTTTTCAAACCTGATGGTATAAATCCTTTTGTCACCATTGTTCCAGTATGCCACGGCCTGAGCGGAGGAGTCGGCCAAGTTGATCTGGGAATGGCAAGGAAGGAAATGGAAAAATAAAATAGCCCTCAGAACAGGATGTTTCATTTTTGAATTTACATGCAAAAAAAGTC
The DNA here is from genome assembly GCA_025055635.1 of Flavobacteriales bacterium. GTDB lineage: Bacteria > Bacteroidota > Bacteroidia > CAIKAF01 > CAIKAF01 > JANWWQ01. The sequence continues at coordinate 33,097 of JANWWQ010000004.1, read as the reverse complement.
TTTTTCGGAATGTGCGTGTGGGGGGGGAGGGGAGGGCCTGTGTAAAAGGTGGTTGTGAGAAATTAACAGCCCATGCTTTTTTCTGCCCCCCTAAAGGTTTTGAACTTTGGGCGCTTGCCAGGGGAGAGCGGGAGGGGCCGCGCAGGGGGCACGCCCCCCAAAAAAAAATACTAAAATCCCGCAAGGGGTTTCATTTTCAGCTAACCACAAATCAATAAAAAATTACCAGCACAGCCATGCGTGGCCCAGGGAGCGGGGAAATATCTTTGCGGACGCTTTTGCAGGTGGCCCTTTCCCGTATTGCCGGCTGGATGTGGACAGGTCTCTGGGCGGTCTGGGCCCTCAATCCTGGAATGGCTCAGCGCAAGGTGACTCTTTCCGGTTATGTGCGGGAAGCTGCCAGTGGCGAGGCCCTATTGGGAGCCAGCGTGTACCTGAAGGAAAATCTTAAGGGCACCACGACCAATACTTATGGATTCTACTCCCTAACGGTGGAGCCGGGGCAATATACCGTGGTAGTATCCTACATTGGTTACAGAAATTTTTCCCAGGTGGTGGACCTGACACGGGACCTGACGCTGTCGGTGGAATTGCAGAAGGTAGCCGTTGAGGCCGGGGCGGTGGAAGTGACCGACGAGCGCAGCCGTCAGAACACCGAAAGCACACGCATGGGGACGGTGGAGCTGCAAATGGAAGATGTGAAAAAGCTACCGGTGTTGTTCGGGGAAGTGGACATCCTGAAGACGCTGACCCTTTTGCCGGGCGTGCAATCCTCGGGCGAGGGTAATTCCGGCCTTTACATACGCGGCGGGGGACCCGATCAGAACCTGGTGTTGCTGGACGGGGCCGTGGTGTACAACGCCTCACACCTGTTCGGATTTTTTTCTGTTTTCAATAGCGACGCCATTAAATCGGTTAATTTAGTGAAAGGTGGTATGCCGGCCCAGTACGGCGGACGCCTTTCCAGCGTGGTGGACATCACCATGAAGGAGGGTAATCTTAAACGCTGGGAAGTGGAAGGTGGACTGGGAGCCATTGCTTCGCGGCTGACGGTTCAAGGCCCTCTGGTCAAGGACAAACTGGCCGTGATAGCCTCAGGAAGGCGTACGTATTTTGATGTGCTCGCCAAACCTTTTATTCCTAAAAAATCGCCTTTCCGCGGGTCGGGGTATTATTTCTATGACATGAATACCAAACTCCATTACCGCATTTCCGAAAAGGACAAGCTGTATCTGAGCGGATATTTTGGCCGGGATGTGTTTTCGTTTGTGAATCGCGAGGTAGGTTTCCGAGCGGCCATTGTGTGGGGCAACGCCACCACCACATTGCGCTGGAACCATCAATTCAATAAAAAGCTTTTTAGCAACCTGATGGCCGTATTCACGGATTACAAATTCCGTTTTGAAGGAGACCAGAACAATTTTCGCTTCAAACTTTTTTCTGGTGTGCGCGACTATGGTCTGAAAGCGGATTTCAACTATTATCCCGTGGCAGGCCACGACGTGCGCTTTGGGGCCGAATACTTGAATCATAAGTTCACCCCTAGCAATATCACCTTTGCTTCGCAGATCACGGATGTAAAACCACCGGAGCCTATTTTATATTTCTCAAATGAGGCCTCCGCCTACGCCTCAGATGATTGGGACGTCACACAACGCCTTCGTGTGAACCTGGGGGTTCGGGCCACCTTTTACGCCTTCAACGGGCGCTTCATCCGCTATGTGAAGGATGCTTTGGGAGCCACAGTGGATACCATATATTATAGCCGCCACCAGCTAATAAAACCTTACTTCAGGGCAGAACCAAGGCTTGCGGCCCGCTTTAAATTGAATGAATGGGCTTCGGTGAAAGCCTCCTACACCATGAACTGGCAGTACATCCAACTGGCTTCGCGAGCCACCATCTCGCTGCCTTTTGATGTGTGGCTGCCCACCACGGAGTACGTGGTACCGCAGTTTAGCCAGCAGGTAGCCGTGGGCTATTACCATAATTTTTGGGACGATATGCTGGAGACCAGTGTGGAACTGTACTACAAACCCATGCGTGACCTGATTGAATTCCAGGACGGGGCTGATCCTGCCCAAACCCTAAACTCCAACATTGATAACACGCTGGTACAAGGAAAGGGTAAGGCTTGGGGAGCCGAGTTTTTCATCCGGAAAACCCGTGGCAAGTGGAACGGCTGGATTGGATATACATTGGCCTGGACCAACCGTACCTTTCCTCAACTGAATGAGGGCCGCACGTTCTGGGCCAAGTATGACCGGCGCCACGACCTCTCCGTGGTGCTTAGCTACGATATTACCTCCCGATTGAACGTTTCCGCTGTGTTTGTGTACGCTACGGGCAACACATTAACCTTACCTAAAAACCTCTATTTCATTGAGGAACGCCTGGTAACCGAGTTTGCCGAACGGAACTCCTATCGCTTTGCTCCCTACCACCGACTGGATCTGGCGGCCACCTTTGTGCTTACACGCCCCCAGAAGAAGTTCTTTTCTTCTCTAAGTCTCTCAATTTACAACGTGTATTCCAGACTGAATCCTTTTTTCATTTATTACAACAGCAGCGGCAACCTGACAGAAGGCACGTTCAAGCTTCAGGCCCGGCAGGTGTCGCTTTTCCCTATAATTCCTACCATCACGTGGAATTTTAAATACTAAGCCCATGAGCAAGGCAATAAAAAGTATGGAAGCCACCATCAGGCTATTCTTCCTGGTAGTGTTGACTCTACTCTGGTCAGGGTGTGAGAAGGATATCACGGTGGAGCTTCCTCAAGGTGAAAAGAAACCGGTTGTGGATGGACGCTTGTTTTCCGGTGATTATCCCCGGGTATGGATCACTTATACTTTCCCCTTCTTTACCCCTCTACAAGGTATTAACATTTACGATCCTAACTCCATTGCGCAGTTTTTGGCCTTGGATGCGGAAGTTACAGTTAGCGACGGAACGGTAACCGAATATCTGAGCCTGGTTTTGGATACCACCTATTTTCCTCCCGTTTTTTACATGGGTGATACTATTGTGGGACAGCCGGGTCGGAGCTATTTTCTTACCATTCGGCTCCATGGAAAAACATATACCGCTGTCACCACTATCCCTCCCATTGTAGCATTGGACAGCCTACGTTGGAAGCCCGAAGGACAGTTGGATTCCTTAGGTCCCTGTAACCTTTATTTTACCGATCCCCCCCAATACGGGAACATCTATCGCCTTTTCTGTAAACGGCAAGGGTATGTGCATTACCGACCCATTTTTGACCCCAGTGTGCTGGATGACCAGTCATTCAATGGATTACGTATAGAGTTTCCCTTTTACAGGCCAGATCCCAAAAATTTTGTGTTTTACAATTCAGACACTCTGACCGCGCAGGAACAAAGGGAGAGATTTTACTGGAAACGGGGGGACACCATCTATGTGCGGTTTTGCACCATTGACCGGCCTGCCTATGAGTTTCTACGCACGTTTGAGGAGTCGGCCAATACGAGCGGCAATCCCTTTTCTAATCCATCCTCTGTGAAAAGCAATATCCAGGGGGGGGCCATGGGCGGCTGGGTGGGTTACGGGGCCTTTGATATTTGGACTGTAGCTCAATGAGAAGTCCTGGGATCGTAAACGTTATCGCTATCCTGGCTTTTCTGGTTACAGGTCTTTTACTTAAAGGACAGACGGTAATAGTGGATTTGAGCCATGGTCAGCCTTTTTTTCCCTTAGACCCAGGTTTTGCCGGACAAAGGCAGTTTCTGCTTAGGATGCTCCGGGAAGGTTATCGTCCTGAGCTTTCCTTTAAAAGTCTCGCCCGCCTCAGAAGGCCCTTAATGCGCAGGGCTCGTCAAGGATGCACCCTCCTGGTGTTGCCCACAGTGTTTCGCAACTATTCGGCACTGGAAATCCGGCTTATGCGGGATTTTGTGAAAGCAGGCGGTAGGTTAGTTCTGGTGGCCGAACACGATAATTTTTTTAACCATGCCGTGGCCCTTAATCAGTTGTTGCATTCCTACGGCGTTAGCATAAAAGATACAGCGGTCAAAAAATACGGAGATAATTCGGTGGCCGCAGGCTGGCTGAACGCCAATTGGATTGAGCGGCTTGATCAATCCGTGAGGCTTTACTTGCCGGCTTGCCTTAATGTGCATAGCCGACCCGGAATCCGGGTAGATACCTTGCTGTTCTGGAAGCCATGGGCTGAGGCCCGCCCCTTGGCCCTTTCCGTGGAGATTAAAGCGGAGGGTGAAAAGGGTCGCGTGGCCGTCCTGACTGATTTTGAAATATTCTGGAATATGAGCGGCGGGGAAGGAGTTTCATATGGCCTTAACGGCCAATTTCTTATGCGTTTGTTGGGGCAAACCCCTTCCCATCAGCAACCGTTTGTCCCTTCTGCCAAACGTCCAAAACCCCTACTCGTAAGTGAAGAGGACAGTCTCATTCTTTATGGCTTTTTTAAAGAATTATGGTTTTCTCGCCCAGGTCGGAAATATCGGTTATGCCTTACCGGAAATTATCCCCGGTTGGTCACTTTTCTGACCACGGACACCACCCAAAGCTCACATCCTTGGTGGTGTCATTGTGGCCCTCAAACTCTTTTTGTGGAAGCCATGCATGCGCAAGCTCTTCAATTAGCAAAGCGATATCCCGGAATTGATATGGACAAACGGATACGGCAGATGTATGAGAGGCTTTCCCTAAACTACCCCGAAAAGGGCTTGCCCTCTGTGAATACCCCCGTGTTATTGACAGGCCCCCGACTAAACGAAGTGGCTATATCTCTGAAAAATATCCCGGACTCTTCATATTATGTGGCCGCTTATCCCTGTCACGATGTAAAAGAGGCTATTATAGAAACTGAAAGGCCTTATTTTGCCCGTTACTATCCGGCTCCCCTAATCCCCCTTCAAGAGGCCCTGGCTGACAGTGTTTCCCTGCTCCATTCGTCTGGAGCTCTGGTAGCCGGTTTTTGTGGGAAAAATTTCTATTGGGGGCTGGCTGTCAGCCTTGCCGATAATCTAACATCGCCACCTCGTAAATTGAAAAAGCTGTATTTCAGGAGTTTACATAAATGGTATGGCATTTGCACCTCGCCTCTTAAAACCCCCAGGAATTAAACTCTGGGGTGTTCATAAACAGGTGGGTATCCGTGATGGTTTTATGGTAAATATTTACCTTTGTATTAAACCCTAAAAAAGATGATCTGGGACGACGAAGATTTTACAACTGATTCGCCGGAGGAACAAACCATTCTGGAATTTGAGCAGATGCTGGCGCTAAACAAGACAAAGTATTTTGACTCAGCTCAGTTTGAGGAGATGTTTGATTATTACCTGCGCCGGAATAAGATTCGCAAAGCTGAAAAAACCCTCGAAATTGGTCTGGAGCAGCATCCTTACTCCGTGGAGCTAAAAATCAGATTATGCCAGTTGTACATACGGAGAAATCGGTACGAGCGCACCTTAGCATTGTTGGATGAGTTAGATGAAATATGCGGGGAACAGGCCGAACTTCTTATGTTGCGCGGAGAGGTGTACAGCGACATGCAGCGGCATCGGGAGGCAGCTGCTTGCTTAGAGAGGGCCTGCCGTTTATTAAAAGATGAGGAAAAGGAATACTTGTATATCGATATTGCTAATGAGTATTTCAACGACCAAAATTCCCCTAAAGCCATTGAGTGGTTGCTGAAGGCCATTCATGCTAATCCCGACTTAGACTTGGCCTATTTTGAATTGTACCACGTCTACCGCGCCACAGCCTCTATGGATAAGGCCATCGAGCAATTCAACCGCCTGATTGACGAGGATCCCTATAATCCTAAACCTTGGTATTACCTGGGGTTGGTTTGGTTTGACCAGGAGAAAACATCCTCTGCCTTAGAAGCCCTGGAGTATGCTTTGTTTTTGGCTCCCGAATATGATGAAGCCCGAATGCTAAAAGCTGAAATACTCATGGAAGAAGAACGGTATGAGGAAGCCTTGGAGGAATTGCACATTCTGGAGTCTAATGATTATCGCTCATTTTATGTGTACTATTGTATAGGTGAATGCCATGAAATGATGGGGGCTTTTCACCGGGCTAAGGAATATTACAAAAAAAGTATACGGCATAACGAAAATTATGTCGGCCCTTGGTTGGGGTTAGCCGTGGTATACAGCCGGGAAGGAGACTATCACAAGGCTTTACCGTTCATAAAAAGAGCCGAAAAATTGGACCCTTCTGACCCAGATGTCCTTCTGTATGTGGGCCTCATCCACAAGGCCTTGGGGGAATATCAAAAGGCGGAGGAAGCTTATACCGAACTGTTGGAGGGGGACTCAGGATACGAAGAGGCCTGGCTGGACCTGGGGGATTTGCTTTATCGTCAGGATCGTTTACAAGAATGTGCTGAAACCATGCTGGAAGCCATTCGTGCCAACCCTGACAGTACTCGGCTCTGGGCTCGCCTGGCAGGTATCCTGTGCTTGCTGAATAAAGAAGACGCTTCCCACCAGTTGCTCCGGGCGGCTTTGGAAAAGGATCCCAATCTTGGGAAAGAATTTGTGGAGTATTTTCCTCAAGTTGCCGCGCGTCCCTGGGTACAGGAGCTTCTCCAGAGTGCCCAGAACCAGAAATCATGACACTTCAGGAACTGCCCTTTATCCCTGAACGTACCCGTAAGCCCCGAACTCAGGGGCTCACGATGGTGATGGATAAGGGTCTTTCATTACGTCAGGCGGAGGATCTGGCCGAAAGTGCCGGCCATATTGTGGATTTCGTGAAGCTCGGTTTTGGCACGGCCTATTGTACACAGAACCTACGTTCCAAAATTGACATTTACCACTCGGCCGGGATCCTGGTGTACCTCGGAGGCACTCTCTTTGAAGCTTTTGTGGTCAGGGACATGTTCAACGAGTACGTGGCACTGAACCGTAGGCTTCGATTGCAGGTTGTGGAGGTTTCAGACGGTTCAATTAAGCTTAAGCCCTCCCAGAAGGCGCATTTCATCAGCAGGCTTTCCAAGGAATTCAAGGTTTTGTCCGAGGTGGGGTCCAAGGAAAGCGGTATTCTCATTTCTCCCAATCGGTGGAAAAATATGATGGAACGGGAACTGGAAGCGGGGGCTTGGAAGGTAATAGCCGAGGCCCGGGAAAGTGGGACGGTGGGCATTTACCGGCCCGGTGGTCATCCGCACGTGGCTTTGGTGCGTCAAATCCTGCGCCGGATACCACAGGAGCATATTATTTGGGAGGCACCGCAGAAAAGTCAGCAAACCTATTTTATCAAATTACTTGGGGCCAACGCAAACCTAGGCAATATTGCACCTGAGGAAGTGGTCGCTCTGGAGGCTTTGAGATTAGGTCTTCGCGGCGATACCTTTTTTGAGTATCTACCAGAAGAACTTCGCCGTAGGTTTGTGCAGGTTCCGACTTCTCAATCCACCGCTGAAAATGTTGCAGGAAATACAACCCGGTGAACTCCGGGAATGGCTTATCCGAACACCCGAGGAATTCCTGATATTGGACGTGAGGGAAGATTATGAATACGAGTACGGCCACCTACCTTCTATAAACATTCCTTCTGGAGAGATAGCCCTGAGGCACCATGAAGTGCCTCGTCATATTCCTGTGGTATGTCTGTGTCGCTCTGGAACCCGCAGCTCCCAGGTGGCTCGCTATCTTATCAGTGAACACGGCTTCACCCGTATTTTGAGCCTGCGAGGAGGTCTACTTGCCTGGCTGGCAGAAGTAGACCCGACATTTAAGTTATACTAACCAGACATCCCCTTTAGCTTACCATCACAGGTCAGCTTTCAGTCTGTGTTTAATAAAAGAATGGATGAAAAGTACGCGTTATCAGCTTTTAGCAGATGCCTCTTCCTTCAAGCTGGCACGGGTGGCTGCTACGTTCACAATCACATTCTGGGGGCTGTCCAAAAACCGCACGCCTGGAATTTTTAAGTCTTTAACACGAATAGAATCCCCGATTTCCAAAGGGGTAACATCTATATCCACAAAATCAGGTAAATCTTTAATAAGGCCTTGTACCTGCAGCTTACGTACCACAGTTTTGAGTCGTCCTCCGGCCCTCACTCCGGCTGCATTACCCACAATACGCACTGGTAAAAACACCTTCACAGGACGGTCGTCAGATACTTCATGGAAATCCATGTGCAAGATGCGATCTGTTACCGGATGAAACTGGGTTTCTTTAACCACGGCGCGCACGGTGGGTCCCCCCTCAATATGCAGCTCGGCCAGAAACACTTCAGGGGTGAAAACCAATTTCTTCAGATGCCTTTCGTCAGCCATCAAGGCGAAATTTCCAGATGGACCGTAAAGATTACATGGTACCAGCCCTTGACGACGAATATTGCGGCTATCAGCTTTTCCAGTTTTGCTTCGATTTTTTGCAGGGATAGAAAGAGTTTTCATAAGATGTTATGGTTTAGAAAATGAATTGGGAACTGATGGATTCATCATGGAGCAATTTGTAGATAGTATTGCTAAACAATTCTGCGCAGGATAGCACTACAATTTTCGGAGAAGGACGGCTTAAGGGGATGGTGTCGGTGACCACCACTTCAGTTAGTAGGGAATTTTCAATACGTTCCAAGGCATTCCCAGAGAGGACTGGATGCGTACACAAGGCCCTCACACTCAGGGCTCCGCGTTCCATCATCATTTCAGCCGCACGCGTTAGGGTGCCCCCCGTGTCAATCATGTCGTCCAGCATGATCACATTTTTCCCCGCCACATCTCCGATTACCGTCATACTTTCCACCTCGTTAGCCACTTTACGCTGCTTGTAGCATAAGGCCATCTCACAATTCAGATATTTGGCGTAAGAATTGGCCCTTTTGGAACCCCCAATGTCGGGGGCAGCAATAACCATGTTTTCCAGCCCCAGACTTTGAATGTAAGGAACGAAAATCGTGCTGGCAAACAGGTGGTCCACCGGCACATCAAAAAAGCCTTGGATCTGGTCGGCATGCAAGTCCATGGTCATGATACGTGTAACACCAGCCGCCGTCAGCAAATTGGCTATAAGCTTGGCTCCTATAGAAACACGGGGCTTGTCCTTACGATCCTGGCGGGCATATCCATAATAGGGAATCACTGCCACGATCTGCCGGGCTGAAGCCCGCTTGGCGGCGTCTACCATGAGCAGCAGTTCCAGAATATTATCAGCGGGAGGGGTGGTGCTTTGAACAATAAAGACGTCGTCTCCTCGTACGGAATCTTCAAAGCTAGGTTGCATTTCGCCGTCGCTGAAGCGATTCAGCTTAACTGAACCCAACGAAATTCCGTAGGCTTCAGCAATTTTACGGCCCAGCTCAAGGGATGCGGAACCGGCAAAGATTTTTGGAACTGCGGACATCCCTTTTATTTTGGGGCCGCAAATGTAGCCTTTATTCTTCGGAAAATCAAACCTTGTTCCTTCAATCCCCTTTTGAATAGTCCAATTTTGTTAAAGTTTTCCTAATATATAAGAGAACTTATATCTTTTTTCCAATTCTGCCGTATAATTGCCAAAAACCGGTTTGTTAAAAACCCGTTTTTTCCGGAAACTCTCTGGCTGGAAAGCTTCATTCTTTCTCAGCATTTCTTGGTTTTGGGGATGCTTTGCTTTGCATGGCCAGCTTCCGGGGCTCCTTAAGGACGATCCGGTGTTGGCCATGATTGATTCGCTGGAAGTGGTAAATTTTTTCAATAATTCCCGTTTCACGGCTGACCGTGAGCGCCTTAACGTGTACAAATTCCCCCTGGATTCGGTGCCCTGGTATCCTGATGCGGTTTTTGAACAGCGTATACGCAAACTGGATGCTCTGACTCCTTTTGAACTTGTTTTTAATGAGCAGGTTAAGAGTTTTATTGATTTATACACCCGCCGTAAACGGCACATCGTCCCCCGTGTTCTTGCCCTGGCCCAGCTGTATTTTCCTATGTTTGAAGAAAAGCTTTTGCGCCATGGGCTCCCGTTGGAACTGAAGTATCTCGCCGTCGTAGAATCAGCGCTGAACCCTATTGCCCGTTCTCCGGCCGGTGCTACGGGTATTTGGCAGTTTATGTACCGTACCGGGCTCCTGTATGATCTGAATGTCAATTCTTATGTGGACGAGCGGTGCTCTCCCGAAAAAGCCACGGAAGCGGCATGCCGCTACCTCAAATATCTCTACAGTCTTTATAACGATTGGAATTTAGCCCTGGCAGCTTATAATGCCGGACCGGGCACCATTAACAAGGCTATCCGCCGTTCCGGTGGTAAAATGAACTACTGGGAAGTGAGGCCTTTTCTGCCGCGGGAAACCCAAAGCTATGTGCCGGCCTTTATCGCCGTGGTGTATGTCATGAACTACTATAAAGAGCACAATCTGTTTCCATTACAACCTAAATTTTTCAATCAGGAAATTGATAGTGTAACGATTTATCGCCATGTTACTTTTCAGCAGATTTCCCAGGTCCTCGGAATTCCTGTAGAGGATCTGCGGTTTCTCAATCCCATGTACGTGAAGGATCAGATTCCAGGAAATTACAAGCCTTATCCCCTTTTCATTCCCAAAAAGTACATAGGTGAATTCATGGCTAACGAAGAACAGCTTTACAGGTTTCTGGAGCCCGTTTTTACAGCCTCTGCGGACAGTGTGGTTGCCGCGGCCTTGCCGACTCCTGATACCATCCGGAAAATCATGCCGCAAACAAAAGAATTTTACCACGTTGTGAAAAGGGGAGAATACTTGTCAAGTATTGCTCGTAAATACGAGGTGCGCGTGTATGACCTGAAGCGGTGGAACGCTCTTAGCTCCGATGTCATAAGTCCCGGCCAGAAATTGCTTATTAAAAAAGAGCAAGTGCCGGAAGAAGTCTTTTCGGCTTCTTCGCCTGCCCCTGCTGCTTCCTCAACAAATAAATCGCATTCCCCCATTCAATATAAATATCACAGGGTGCGTAGCGGCGAAACCTTATATTCTATTTCCAGAAAATACGCTGTCCCCGTTGCTCAAATCATGCGTCTCAATAACCTCCGCAGCAAACACTTAAAGGTGGGCGATCGTCTTAAAATCAAGCCATTGGCATAGGTTTTTACACGGGGCGATTTTATGCGGGCCAGAACATCTCCTTGGAAAGATTTCCTGAACGTGAGCAGCAATCTTAAATCCCTCTCTTGAAAGCGAGAGACTGAATACAAATGGATTGTTTGGTGCCCTTTAGGCCCGGTTACAATCCGGAAAATACTATTAATTCATTTCAAACAATTAATTTTAGATTTTCCCTAAAATCGTCCGAAAGCATGTAAGGCCATTTCCATAAAAAAAATTTGTGAGCCCCTTGACTGGCAGACGATTGAATTTATAATCTTATAAACACTGTAGGAGCTTGCTTGTCAAGACGGGAACGCAAAATCAACGAAAAAAAAGCCCTGCCTCGGCAGGGCTTTCTCATGCTGATAAAAGGTTAGCATTAATGCTTCACGATAATTTTCCGAGCCGTAATACCGCTTTCCGTTTGCAGCCACAACAGATAGTGGCCTGTAGCCAGGGAAGCAACCGGAATTTGCAACGACTGAAAACCGGGCGTCAATAGTCCGATATTGGAGCTGCTCAGCGTACGGCCTGTCAAATCGCTTATTCGCACGGAAGCAGAGGAAGCCCGGGCCATCTGAATGTTTAATGTCAGCGTCTGATCAGCAGGTACTGGTAAAGCATTGAAAAGCTCAACGGCGGGATCCTCTGTTTTCACTGAGGCAAGGTCAGCTGTTAGGCCGAAGTAGATTAAGTGATGTTCAAAAGGAAATGCGGTCACAAAGGCCCACGTAGGAATTAAGTACCCATTCCAACCATTGGTATTGAAGTTATACCGTACAGAGGGAGGCAATATGAAAGAACAGTTCAGGTCAGAGTTAGGATCGTTGGGTGTTCCGTAAAAAGAAGGATCAGTATTATCTCCGTTTTGCTCCATGGAAACCTGGAAAAACACATTTTTCTGAAAAAGACTATCTGTAATTGTCCATGTAAAGCCCGGTTTAAAGGAAATCACAGCCCCAATACGTCTATTACCTTGTTGTACGGGAACACCCGTTACAGGTAAAAGGATTTCAGCCGCAATAGAAGTAGTATCATTTTCTGTAAGGGGAATGGCGATTCTTTTGATCACCTGATAAGGTTTAATACTGTTGGTCGTGTAATCATATTCAATATCCTGCCAGATATATTGGCCTCCAATACCCGTGTACACTAAGGCATCGTCATGCTTGATAATTTCTACAATCACGCTGTCAATTACGGAGGGGGGCAGTGAACGCAAATAAGCATAGGCAAAACCTATGGAATCCAGGGTATAGGAGGTGGTGGGAGTAATCCAAGGATCAGGCATGTTTTTAGGATCCAGAATGGTAGCGGTTTTGTGGATCCATGGATAGACTACTTCCCCGCTGGAGGTTAGACCCAACACGATCGTGCTGTCCGGGAAGTTATGCATAAAGTTGAAGGCGGCCATGCCAGGAGAATAATAGGTATCCAACTGTAAACCATAATTCAACCAGCGAAACTCGGGAGCCTTGTTGTAACTCGGATTGAAAGGGCGCAGACGATCGAATTCCAGGTGCAGGGATTTATGCAATTTATCCGAAGGCAAACGGGGCACAGCGATGGTGCCTCTTTGACCGAAAGCCTGAAGGCCTAAACAGATACATGCTCCGGAAAGAATAATAGATTTTTTCATGGTCGGTGTGTTTAACATGACAAAAATAAAGAGCTTAATATTTTAATCGGTCTAAGAATAATTTTTTACTGAAGGTTTATTTTTTAATAAACGGTACAGATAAACGTCCATGCTCATGGCTCAATACCACATGGTATAAGCCGGGGGACAGATTTTCTATGGGCAAATTGATACTATTGACTCCCTGAGAGAGAGAGACATTGGTGGCGTAGACCTGACTCCCCAACGAATTGAAAATGAACAGCCCATACATCCCTGCTTTTTTCAAATCAACACTTAAAAAGATTTGTTGACTAGCTGGATTAGGGTAAATGCGAGCTGTGTGAGCTATGCTTTGATTATTCTTCAATCCAATGGCATCTTCAAAATCCCATGTGAGCTGCAAGTACAGGATATCGTTATCAGAAGGAGGATCTTGGTCACCTCGCACAGTGAGACCAGATTCATAGTCCCTCTGAACCCATAAGCGAATATTTTCATCGCTATTGGGTGCTAGCGTGGCAAACATATATTCACCATAATCGTCACCGTCTTCAGCCACCTGAACTGGTTCTGACCAGGTCACACCTCCGTCCAGGGATTTCACAAAATACAAGCGCCGCAGAAGTTGGGTGCCTGAAGCACTAAGGCGGCTTTCATCAAGCCCGGAATAAGCCACCGCAATTTCACCATTGGGTCCCAGGGTAGCGGTAGGATGAGAAGTAAGCGAGGTAAAAAATTGAGCAATCTCGTTCACAGAGGTAATATCAATGGTTCCGTTCGCGTTTTCATCCACCAAATCCGCGATCAATTCCGGCTGAGCCATTCCTTCTGCCCAGTGGAAAAGACCGCTCGTAGCTGGAAAATAAGAGTAAGTTCCGCCGGTGTCTACATCGTCCAGATATCGCATGACGCCAAAAAACACGTGGGCTACATTGTTCTGGTCCAGAAGGACGGCTCCGCTTTGGTCAGTGCTCGTTATGGTATCGGGGATATTGTCGTTGTTCAGGTCGCTAATCTGCCCATCCACTTTGTATTTTCCAAAGCCGGTGTTCACAAAAACAGTTTTGGTCCAGGTATTACCATTGTCTGTGGATTTGAGAATATAACTGGGTTCAAATGTATTGAAGAAAGCCGCAACCACCGTATTACCCCGCACATCTATGGCGTAGGTATCGCCTCCGCCGCCATCAGTCTGGGTAGAGTCCATACCTGGCAGGATGGTCATTACCTGATCCCAGGTGGCGCCGCCGTCCAAGCTGCGAGAATACACATTGGCTGCTACAATACCCTGGTAGGGTGACCCAGCCGGGTCGGTGGTTGAAATGCAATGGATGGTGCTTCCATCCGGCCCACCAGTTTTGCAACGTGGCCACAGGGTTGAGAGGCTGTTGATATCAGTGTCTCCTGTCCAGGCCATACTGCCTTTATTGGCTTGACCGATGATATGAAGTTTTACGGTGGCTGCGTTATGGGAAATTACGAATTCTTTTTTGTTGACTGTCTCCACGAAATCCAGGGAGGGCCACCCGATACGGACGCTCTCAATGCGGTTTGCAGGCCCAGGATCTGGAAAGGCCCACGATGTGCCGTCCCAATAATTATACCCAGTACCACGGTCCTGCCAGGGGGTATCCTGTTTGGACATAGTCCACACGCATGTGACGGTTTTATCGGGATAAAATTTAATCCGGTTGGCTACAGAATAATTTGTCTGTAAATCGTAGCGCGTCATTCCGATTTTGGTCACCATGACCTGGTTCACCACTTTTTCATAGGTTTCATACCCTGCCGCTACATAGGGCTTGGGCTGGGTGATGAGAAGGGGGAGGATTTCCTCTCCGGTGTACTTGTAGTTGGTCATTTTGGAAGCCACACCAGAAAGAGCGTTCCTTCTCACCTGGAGCTTGGTTGTTTGGGCAATTAACGGAGCTCCCAGAAACGTAAGCGAGAAAAAAATAAACGATTTTTTCATAAGCATGAACTAGAGACAGCCCAAAGTTATTCTGAGTTTTGTGTAAAGCCAAAATTTTCCAAATGTTTTACGTGGGTTAAAATTTCCTCTTTCGTATTTTAAAAGTCTAAGAGAGCTTTACATTATTGGCTTTTCCACTTTTCAACCGGAGGATTTTAGGCGCACTCTGGAAAAGGATGGCTCTGGCGGTAGGCAAGCCGAAAGATGACACGCTCTCCACCCTAAACTCCCCGAGGAACTATTCCTTTTTCCCTGGGTTGAGAAGAATTCCAGTTTGCTGTTCAAAGCCCCAAAAACAGGAAGGACTCCAGCAACCAAATGTTCGGCCACTTCTTTTCTCTGCTCAGCTTCTTCACCAAGGGCCACTGCCAAAACAGGTCCTTCAGGAAGATATAGTCGCAACATGGCCCATAATGCATGGGCACTTGGATAATGCGCCACCTCTGAAGCCATTGTTTCCATCATGCGGGAAGCTAAAGCTATCCATTCTGATTTGCCCCAAAAATTACCCAGCACGTAAAGATTGAAGGCCATAACAGAGTTTGCAGAGGGTGTTACCGAATCCTGCACTTCATACATGTGAGAAGGAATTAACAGGGTATCGGAGCGGGATTGCATGTGGAAGAGACCCTTGTGAGGATCATAGAATTGCTCAATAGCTGTTTCTGCCAGCTCTTTGGCTTGGCCCCATAAGCTATCACAGCCGCTCACTGCCGCTAAATAAGTTAGCGCTTCGGTTGCGAAAGCCAGGTCATCGGCGCGTGCCAACAGGGGAGTATGGCCTTCATAGCGGGCCCGGCACCAGCGGCCATCCCCCAGCCGAAAGTGGTTCCAAAATACCGAAGCCAAGTTTAAGGCTCTAGGCATAAAATCCTCATTAGGGAAAGCAAGAGCGGCCTCCGCCAGGCCTTTGATAAGCAGAGCGTTCCAGCCCATGAGGGCCTTATTATCTAAGGCCGGCTTGGCCTTTCTTTTCCGGAAAGGCTTGAGCGCTTTCAACCAGGCATCGCATTTCTCCCGCAGCGCCGGCCATTCTTCGGAGTTGTCCAAATCGCTGAAAAACAGATGAAAATGGCCTTCCCATTGCAATTCCTCCCGAGCGCCTAAGATTTTGGCAGCCTCGCAGTAATCCTTTCCCCAGGCCGCTTTTAGTTCTTCCGCAGTAAAAACGTAATAACGACCTTCTTCTCCTTCAGAATCGGCATCCAGGCCGCTGGCATACAAACCATTAGCGAGGCGCAGGTTCTGATCCAGCCACTCTAAGGTTTGCTTCACCACTTGCCGGTAAAGAGGTTCCGCCCTATGGCGGTGTGCTGTGGCATACAGGCCTAGCAACTGGGCATTGTCATATAGCATTTTTTCAAAATGAGGGATATGCCAGGCAATGTCTGTAGAGTATCTGAAAAATCCTCCTTCCACTTGATCATAAATACCACTTAGCACCATCCTAGAGAGGGTCCTGTGTACATGATCTGCCGTTTTGTGGTCCTCATTCAGCAGGGCATATTGAAGCCAAAATTGCCACGCTATGGGTAGCGGGAATTTTGGTGCCCTTTTAAATCCGCCGTAAACTTCATCGAAAGAGGTCTGCCAGCGGCTGAGGTTTTGGAAGAAAAGGGCTGCATCCCAAGCCTGCCCGCTTTTTGGATTATTTACACTTTCTATTCTGGAGGTTATTTCTTTGGCATACTCTTCAAATTGGGGCCTATCTTCGGCCCATAGCTGAGCCAGTTCTGAAAGAATACGCAACCAACGCTCCCGGGGCAGATAGGTGGTTCCAAATACGGGTTTTCCGTCAGGCAGCAACACACAGTTCAGAGGCCAACCGCCCGGAACGCCCATCAATTGGACGGCTTCCATATAATAGGCATCCACTTCAGGCAACTCCTCTCTGTCTACTTTAATGCAGATGTAATGACTATTCATAATTTCCGCCACCAGCGGATCAGAAAAGCTTTCTTTTTCCATCACATGGCACCAGTGGCAGGTGGCGTAACCGATGCTCAAAAGAATCAGTTTGTTTTGCCTTCTAGCTTCATAAAGTACCTCTGGCGTCCACATCTGCCAGTATACCGGATTGTTGGCGTGCTGTAACAAGTAAGGGCTGGATGCTTTATCCAGATTATTACGGAAAAAGTTCATAGGAAAAATCTCGGGTTTGGAAGTTTACAAATTATACACCATCCCTACCAGTACTGCGGTAAAAAGGGAAGCAACCGTGCCTCCAAGTAAGGCCAGGAATCCGAGCGAAGCGAGCTCGGATCGTCGCGAAGGGGCAAGGGCTCCTATGCCTCCAATTTGGATACCGATGGAAGCGAAATTTGCGAATCCACAAAGGATATACGTGGCCATCACCACCGATTTCTGGTGTACAAAGCTGCCGGGTTGCTTTAAGAGTTCTCCCAGTTGTGCGTAGGCATAAAACTCATTCAGCACAGTTTTTTGGCCTAGTAACTGACCCGTTACGAAAATGTCTTCAGCAGGCACGCCCAGCAGCCAGCATACAGGAGCACCTAAGATTCCAAGCAAGCTATCCATACTAAGATTTTGATAGCGGGCACCGGATAGTAAAATCACCAGTTGGTTGGCTCCTGTCCAGGTGCCCACCTTCATAAGGATGTAATTGACCAGAGCCACAAAGGCAATGAATACAAGCAACATGGCTGCCACGTTGACGGCCAATCGGATACCGTCTGCCGTACCATTAGCTATGGCATCCAGTAAATTAGAACCAATTTTTTCCCTGTTTACGTGCAACATCAGAGAGGGCACAGAGGTTTCCGGAACCAGCATTTTGGCTGCAGCCACGGCGGCCGGAGCGCTCATGACGCTGGCTGTGAGCAAGTGCTTGGCAAAAAAAACTTGGGATTCAGGGTCGCTGCCGCCCAGATAACCCACATAAGCGGCAAACACGCTGCCGGCTATAGTGGCCATTCCTCCCGTCATCAGACACATCAGTTCGCTGCGCGTCATTCCGGGAATATAGGGCTTGATGAGAAGAGGAGCCTCTGTTTGTCCTAAAAAAATATTGGCTGCGGCGGCCAGGCTTTCGGCTCCCGAAATTTTCAGGGTGTAGCGCATCAGCCAGGCAAAGGCTAAAACCACCTTCTGCAATAATCCTAAAAAAAATAGAACGCTTGTGAGGGCTGAGAAAAAAACAATTACCGGCAAAATGACGAAAGCAAAATTCATCAGTGGCCCCTCCACCACGCCCATTCCAAATGATTTAAAAAGGAACGTGGCACCTTCCGTAGAAAAAGATAAAATTTTAACGAAAGCCTTACTTATCCATTCAAATATTCTCTGAACAGCTGGCACTTTTAATACAAGCAAGGCAATGGCCAACTGGAAAATCAGTGACTTCAGCACCAAAGGCCATGCAATTTTTTTACGCGCTTCACTGAAGAGGTAACATAATGCCAGGCAAAAAAAGAGACCTATCAGGCCACGTCCCAAATCGGAAAGAATTCCCTCTGCCGAATGGTTTTCAGTAAACAAGAGCCTGCCCTCCAATCCTGCCACAGAAAGTGGGCCGTGCAGAAAAGAATGGAAAAGGTTTGTCAATGGACTGAAGACCTGATTGACTCACTTAGGTATCTAATGCTTTCCTTCTTTTCAATTCGTCGCGAATGCGGGATGCCATTTCATAATTTTCTGTTTCCACGGCCTCTTTCAGTTTTTCTTTCAACACGGAGGTTGACATCTTTTCTATATTCTCCTCGTCTATTTCTTCCTCTTCTGATTGTTCCTCCGAATGGACTGCAGCCAAGCTTTGGGCTGCGATACCGGCCGAGGCCAGAATGAAATCGTAAGTGTAAATGGGGCAGTTGAATCGCAAAGCCAGTGCGATGGCATCGGAGGTACGAGAGTCAATCTCTACGCGTTCCCCATCTTTTTCACATACCAGGACACTGTAGAATATACCTTCCTGAAGATTGTTAATCACTACTTCCACCAGGCGTATGCCAAAAGCATCGGCCATACTCCGAAATAGGTCGTGGGTGAGGGGCCGCTGGGTCGGCAAGTTTTCCAGCTTCAAGGCTATGGCTTGGGCTTCAAAGGTCCCAATAATGATAGGAAGGCGCCTTTCACCGGCTTCATCACCCAAGACCAGAGCAAAGGAAGATTCCTGTATTTGACTCTGCGAAAGACCCAATACCTCAAGCCTTACTTTTTTCATATCAGGCACAAGAGATTGTTCCCGGTTACAAAGGTAAGCCCATCAGCCATCCTGACAAAATTAGGTTTGCTCCTCCAAATTTTATAACGTCACCTTCTTATTTCTTCTGCATTATAATGAACTTTAAAAGCAGTTCACCGAGTCTCCATTATGAACCTGCTCAAAATGTGTAAGTTTCTGACGATTTGATCTTCTTCCATATTGAAATCCTAACCTAGATGGTTGTATTAAAGGTAAAAATATTGAATATGGCTGATGATCAAGTAATTGATATAACTATTTTCAAAAAGTTATTTGAAATCAGATCTCAATTCCGAAAAATACATATCAGTTGATTAATTGCATTAATGTAAAATAAACTTATTAAAATATATCTAATTTTCGGCGTTTTTCCAATTTCCTCGTTTAATTTAATGGAATGCCATTTTCCCCAAAAGCTGATTCTTCTTAAATTAAGAATCAGGTACAAAATTTTTATGAAGGTATGTAATTGAATATTGAAAAATGGAAAAATCTCCGATACCAAATAAAGTGGGAATTGAAGCGCTGTACTGATCAGTAGAATGGAGTTTCGTATTGAATAATCTTAAAAATCAGATAAATTTTTCTTGACCTTAAATATTTTGGAAATATTTCATTAAGGAAAATAAAAATCTGCCGGAATAATTCCTGCAAGAAAAGTATACATTAAAGTGCCATCCGGCTTAAACACGTAAACTTTGCCTCTTTGCACATAGTCAATAGCATCAGCCACATAAACATAACTTTTGCGTGGATGAATTCCAAGTCCGTAAAAGTTTCTTCCTTCGGAAGATATCCAAGGCCCTGAAGGAAGCTGTTGACTGGTAATAGGCATGCGCCAAATTCCATGATTTAAAAAATATAAAGTATCATGAGTACCGTTGATGTCCAGACGCCATGGGGCATCTGACATAGAAGGGAAAATAAAGGTTTTTTCTACTGTGTGTGTGAGGGGATCCAACCGATGCAAGGAGGCATGCTCTCCTTGGTTGCTGTGGCCACTGCAAAGAACCCACAACCGACCGTTTTTATCTTCAACGATGGAGTTGGCCCCGAAGCCAATCTTAATACTATCAATAATTTTATCTTCAGTAGTAGAAATAACATATAACTTATTTGTGCTTCTGTTGGTAACGAACGCCTTTCCATATGCCGATCGCAATTCTTCTGTCCAGCCTGGGCAAGGAATGGATCCGGTTAACTGACCGGTACTTAGGTTAACTATGGAAACTGCGTTGCTGTAAAGGTCAGTAACATAAGCCTTAGAATGGCTCACCGGAAGAAAATACCGAGGGGAGGTGAATCCCGTAATTGTGTGAGTGGCTACAAAACTTACGGGATGCACCACTTCCACTTTTCCTGAGTTATTAACTACAATATAAAATCTGTTATTAAAATAATACATGCTCTGACACACATCACCCAGCGGCCGGTTGTTAGCGGGTTTAAATAAATCTTCAATGGCCTCACTCATTCCTTCAGCGTAATAACTCACCGAGGCGTTACCAAACATAAAGTTGCCCTCATTGGTGATAAACACGCCATCAGCGCCAACGGGTATGGGCGGGCAACCCTGGTTGCTAGGAGGTGCATCCTTCCTGCAGAAAAAGAGAAAATATGATAGTACAAATAAAATAAATATTAATTTGCTGGATTCTTTCATTTTGAAATAAGGAGTTTCAGGACCACCTCCCCTTCCTGAGCCATAGTAATTTTGGCAAAATACCATCCAGCAGGAAGATTATTAAGAGGAATCCAGTGTTGGGAAAAGCCGGGCAGAGGGCCAAAGCTTTGTACTTTCTGTCCGGCCCCATTAAAAATGTGGATGGCTTGCACCGGAGTTGCAGCGGAATTCATAAGGATTACAAAATCTCGGGCGGGCTGGGGAGATAAATTCAGGAAAACGGGTGGACGCTCCTGAACGGCCGTATGAATTGTATGTATCACTCCCACAGCATCTAAGTCAAAGCCGCCTGATTCAAAAGGGGTGGGCCAAGGGTCATTGACAGCATTGCCGTACTGGTCATAGGACGCAAAAGCTGGTTGGATGCTACCCACTACATCCACCACCCGCACGTGCGTAATGGCCTGTACATTTAATCCAGGATGCCCAGCTAGCACTTGTAGGTCAAAGGGGGTGCCGTACAAGGTTCTGTATTTACCTGCCAAGTTGTCTATTTGCGTAGCATCTAAACTTCCAAAGGGACCCACCTGTACGGAATCCTGCGTGAGGGAAGTAGCAGGAAACCGGACAAAATGCTCTCCATCAGAACTCACCTCCACAAAAGCTAATTCCAGGAAAGTATCTGAAAAGCCGTTTTCAAACACTGCGAAATCCCAGCCTGGTCCATCGGCAATGGGATGGGCAAAAGTGAGCACCGCCTGGCCTCCATCCCCTAAGCTGACGACACTATTATCAGCAACTCCCAAGGCCTTCGTACTGTCCCCATAGCTGACAAGGCCCAGGGACAAATCTGCTATGTTTTTGGGTCCCCTTAAAACGGTACAGCCCGTTGCCCATCCCACAAACACGGAACTATCCTTGTGGATGGCGGTGGATCCGGGTTGGCCGGCAGGCGGGGGAAATTGCCCCCATCCTGCCAACCTCAGCAAGCAACCAATTATTAAGTTCCAGAAAAGGAAGAATCTCATTATTTTTTGATAACGGGGAAACTTCCTACCTTCCTTCCGGCTTGCCAGCGCAGCTGGTATAATCCATTCGGTAGATGTTCCAAGGAAAGAAGCACGGGTGCCCTGCAGGGCCAAATTTGGGAGAGCACCAATTGACCAGATGCATTCGTAAGTTGTACTGTGCCGACACCTTGGCAGTCCTCAGGCCATGATAACCAGAGCTGGTCATGGGTAGGATTGGGATAGGGGTGCATTGGGCTGAATGTGTCCCCCCCTTCGCTTTTTGTGTTGGGCTGTGGAGCAGGTATGGGATAACCCGGGCGTACCACCGGATTGAAATTCATGTAGGAGCAGCCGAAGAAACTACCAGGGGTGAGTGGGGTACTGAGGCCCATATTCATCTGCCAGTTACCCAGGTTAGTGGCTGACCAGGTGCCCCAGTAATTCCCATTATTTCCGCCTATACCACTATGGGAGCCATAGGTAATGTCATTGAGGAATCCGCCTGCCATGGCCACTGATAATTGGGGATCTGCTGCATCAATGGCCTGCAACATCGTTTCAGCCGTTACGGAGCCACTGAACCGATATCCCCAGGCATAAGCGGAGGAGGGGGAACCGTCCAGGAAGTCAATCACCAATACACAGGAATCGGGTCCTGTGCCCACCCAAAATTCCACGTCGGCAGCCGTGAAATAATGGGGATCAAAGGCGGGAATGGGAGGGCCTGGCGGTAAGGGCGGGTTAAAGTCCGTAAAAGAGCATGCGAACCAATCACCGTGGCTAACGGGGGTAGAAATGCCCATATTCATGGTAAGATTGGAAAGGCTGGTGCCACTCCAGGTGCTCCAATAAAAGTTGTTGGTGCCACCAATCCCGCTGTGGTTTCCATAATGGATGTCATTCAGAAAGCCCCCGCTGATGGCAACTGAAAAGTTCAGGTCAGCCGCTGCCACCGCATTGAGCATTTCCTCACCGGTAGTGGTCCCGTTAAACCGGAACCCCCAGGCGTAACTACTGTCCCACGTGCCGTCGTGGAAGTCCACCACCAGCACGGCAGAATCGGTCCCGGTGCCCACCCAGAATTTTATTTCCGGGAAATTTGTTTGTGCTTGCACCATTGCAGACGTCAGGCCCCATGAGGCCACCAGGAATGAAAGTAATCGTGTGTTCATAGCTATGGGATTTAAGATTTTTAGTTTATTAAAATAACATTTTGATATCATATTTATCATGGTAATTTTGATTTACTGAAGTTTTTTCTGATTGACAGAGCCACCCCAGCGCCAAAGTTCAGGCCGGGCATGGGCCGCTGGGATATTATTTGATATTGTTCATTCCAAATATTATTTATTTGAATAAAAAATTGGGGTTGAACGCTAGATTTTACCATCGTGTATGACATTACAAATGATCCGATGTCGTAGGGGGGCAAATACTGGGTATTATCAGTAGATATATACCGGTTGCTAACGTAGATGTGGCGGTACATGAGCACAAGACCTTTCCATTCGGCCACCAGACGGGCCATACCGGTGTACATGGGCGTATAAATTAGCTGGCGATGGACGGAATTATCATTGGCCGTGGAAGGTCTTTGAGGCGTGGAAAGCACGTAAGAAGTGCTAAGAGTCAGGGCGATTTTCAGGGAACCCAAGCGGAGAGACACCCGGCTGAGTGTTTCCGTACCCCGGCTCCACACGTAAAGAATGTTACGTGGAGTCCAGTATGATATGTCAGGCAACCAGACTATCCAGTTGTGAATCCAGCGGCTGAAGAGGGCGGCATCGGTGCTTAGCTGGAGTTTTCCAATGTCCCAAGACAGGCCTAAACCTCCTTCGGCTGCAAAGCCACTCTCCGGTTTCAGGTGGGGATTGCCCCCGGGATTCCAGTATAAATCGTTGAAAGTGGGAATACGGTACACGCGGTGGCCATTGGCGCGAAGAGCCATCCATTTCCATGGCTTGTATTCACCGCCAAGCGTGAAGGTGAAGGGAAGTGGCCGGAGGCCCACCACTTCCTGCCTCAATGACAAAGCTACCAGCCAGGTTTCGCGCCGGGAGGCAAGCCGGTAGGTACACATGGCCGCTGTGCGGTATTGGGTCACGGAGCCGCCATAAGCCGGGTGTGAGCCAGAGGCCCTGATATGGTGCAGGCCTCCGTAGATGAGATGTCCCTGGGCAGGGCGATACGTGAATTCCAGTTCGCTCACCCATTGTAGGGCGCGGCTGGTATCGGCATTCTTCAATAACCCATCCGTGAATAAAAGCCTATCGTTCAGGAGAGCTGTGCGGGCGAACACCTTGGAACGGTTGCGTTCCCTCTGCCATTCAAGCCCTCCGCGAGCCGCTTCATCGGTTTGATAAAAACGGCCCTGGGATTCCAGTAGAGTGGGGGGGATGTGGCGGCGGGTCTGCTGTCCCCAAAAAAATAAGTGGATATAGTGGTATTTACCCAAGTTCAGCGAGTGTTCACCCACCACACCTTGGTTAAGCTGTAAGGCATGGGTTTGACGAACGATAGCTCCTCCAGAATTTCGGAAGGGAAAATCGTTGCGAGCAGTGGCGTGAAAAAACCTAAGAGATGTGGACCAGCGAGGGGCAGCGTAGGAAGCGGACAGACTTTGTCGAAAGTCGCCAAAGCTTCCTCCGAAGAATTGCATTCCGGCTTCCAGACCCGTATTTGGCCTTGGAGCCGATCCTAAATGTACCAAACCCGCCACGGCTCCGCTACCAAATAGGGCACTGCCCCCCCCATAGGAGAGACGAAGCCTCCCAGCGGCCTGCACAGGGAGCAACGATAAATCCACCTGGCCGTTCATAGGACTGGTGAGGGGAATACCGTGCCATACCACGGCGGTATGGTAGGCGCTGCCTCCACGCTGGGCCGGTGTGGCCAGCAATCCTGGTCCGTAGGTCTTCACAAACATCCCGTTCTCATCGGCGAGAAGTTCGCCTACGGGACGGTGGCTATAGATTTTTAATGTAAGGGAATCTAAATCAATTATTTTTTGACCCAAGGAAGAATAGGTCATACGGGGAGCTTCCACCGCTACAGGTTTCAGCGTCCTGGCCGAATCTGAGGCCGCCCTCTGAGGGTAGGTTTCCTGGGAACCATACCAACTCAATCCCAGACCCAAACCTATCATTGCTCCTTTGCGCATGGCCTCCAATCCCTCTGTCCTTTTGCAGGTCTGAAACCCGTGGGGACAGAAGCTGAAGCCATGAATAAAGGGAAAACAGTTCCCCGAGCACACTGGGCGGAAGCTCAGGAACACCGATATCCTACCATGGACTTCTGCCCCAATCCCCGAGGGCATACGTCCGCCAAAGCAGGCAGGTCTCCTGACTTGTAGCAACGGGATCGACCTTCCCACCAGCGCTCCGGCCGGCAGTGGTACACCTTGGATCCCGCCTTTACGCTACTCACAGTTACGGGCTAGTTCGTGATTTTCACACGATTCCCTTTTAATCCGCGCGCAGCGGAACCTGCTTCGGTGGCTGTGTTAAGTATGCAAAAGAACGAGTGCCTCAAAAGTATAAAAAATTTGGAAAAAAAGCCCCCTCTCCATGAATCCTGGAACGCCTTGTATGAAACAGCAAGGAATACTTTTTGAGCATGATTTAACTCTGGGGTGTGTCATTTTCTTCCAAAGTCCGCCGGAATTTCTCCCCATGCGGCTGTATCCCACTTCAGTAGGGGATTGTGGTAGCGGTGTGTGGCCAGCCAATACTGAGCCCTTTTAAGGAGTTCAAAAACCTCTTGGTTGTTTTCTGTACGGGGTATTTTTGTCCGGGCCTGACCTCGGCGAACCCACTCCAAGGCGGTTTGACTGTCCGAAAAGACAGGCATGTCCGAGAGGTGATGCTTATGGCAATAGGCCAGCGCATGAACGATGGCCAGAAATTCAACAATATTGTTTGTGGCTTCCGCAAAAGGGCCTCCCTGAAAGAGGATTTTGCCGTCGCTGAGTCGCACTCCTTTATACTCCGCTGTGCCCGTGACCATGTTGCAGGAGCCATCTACGGCCAGGCCCCATCGGGGTCGTGTGCCTGGATGTGTGGATGCAACCTGCCTAGCAGGAAGAGAGCCTGCAGCGGGAGGTTCTTGTTTAAAGGCTTCTAAAGCCTCTGCTTCGGAATCAAACCCTCTGAAGAGTGCCCCCGGAAAACCGGTCACCTGCGCTTCAGCTTCAGCCCAGGTGTTGTAAACACCAGGCTTTCGGCCGCGCCATACGGTGTAGAATCTGTTTTTTTTAGAAGAGTCCAACGGATGTTCAGTCTTTATTCAATTTGCTTACGTATATATTGGCGGCTGCCTTCTCTACCCATGCTTTGGGTAAGTAACGGGCAAGAGCGGCGCCTGCTTTATTGAGAGCTCCGGGCACTACCTCGGCTTTGCCCCGAAACATGGCCCCTATGGCAATGCGAGCCACTTGTTCAGGGTCCATTCCAAATCTGTCAGCCATCTGACGCAAAGGTTCCATCCTGGCCCGATCAATGAAATGGGTGCGTGTGGAGCCCGGGCTCACGCAGGTAACAGAAACGGGCAAGCCTAGCCGACGACATTCATGGTGTAGTCCGCGCGAAAACTGCACCATAAAGGATTTTGAGGCCGCATACACTGTCATTGTCGGTAATGCTTGATAGGCTGTACTGCTGCTAATATTGAGTACGTAAGAAGGACCATTACGAGCCAGAATAGGCAGTAAGGCATGGGTGAGTACCAAGGGAGCGTGCACATTAACGTGCAACATCCGCAATTGTTCCTCCACATTCAATTCATGAAACCACCCCCACAGACCGTATCCAGCATTGTTGACGAGGATCCGTAAACGCTCAGAAAAGCGATTTTGAACCTGCTCGATCAAGTGTTTTTGTTGGTCGGCTACGGAAAGATCAATGGCCATCCATTCGGCTTGGACAGAATAGCTGGAACTTAAGGATTGAGAGACCAGAGCGAGTTCTTCAGGGTTACGGGCCACAAGAAAAAGATCATACCCATGCTTGGCCAGTTCCTGTGCCAAAGCCTGACCAATTCCTTTTGAGGCTCCGGTCACTAGAGCTAAGGGCCGGTTCACCTCACAAACTTATACAAGTACTGATAGAGTTTTGGTCGGGCGTTTTCCTTACGGGGCTTGAATTTGCCGGTCACAAAGGGAATGTACATGACGCGGCGGCGACTTTCCTCTCCGGTAACTGAGGAGCGTTCCACGCGGTGCCAAAGCCGGCCGTCATGTACCGTGAGATCGCCAGCTAAAATATCCAATCCTATTTCTTCTGGGTCCGGCTGGTGGCTGATAAAATATTTTTTGCGAAACAGGGTATGCCAGGTGGACTGATTGTGGGTGCCAGGAATGAGGCGAAGTCCGCCACGGATTGCAGGAAAATCATCAAGATGTAGCCCTACATTCAACATGGGCATCAGCTTTTTAAAATAGAATACATCGCGCAGTGCATCGGTATGCCAGCCTAGTCTGCTGAACCCACTATTAGCACAATGTACATAATGATTATAAACCACCCCGTCTTTTTCCAGGGTACCAATTCGGCAATTGTTCTGTTGGCAACCCAACAGAGCAAATAAAGCCTCCAAGCGCTTGTCAGAAAGTATCTGAGCTACCACAGGGCTGAACAGCGAAGTGAAAGCCAAACGCTGAACAATCGGCTTCTGGTCAATATCGTATCCAAATTTCAGAGGTACACCGCGAATCCTCTTGATCCCGTTCTTCAAAATGTACTCTTCCACGCGCCTTAAATCCTCTAAAACTTCCGCCACTTTTTCCCGGGAAATGAATTGACGAAAATGAAGATACCCATATTGTTCAAAGAAGTTTTTTTGCTCCTCGGTGAGCACATTTCCTAAGGTGAATACAGTGTGGGAGGTCTTCATTTTTTAACGTATACTTATTTTTTCCTACAAATTTATTTCCCTTATTTCCTAACAAATTGTTAATGCTAAAAATACCCTAAATATGGTATCATTGGGGTGGATCCATCTGTTTTTCAATGCGAGCTTTTCCATTTTTATCATAAAAAATCCATTTGCCCACCTTTAAGCCTCTATCATAATGGCCACGCACATGCACCTTACCGTTCGGATAGAATTGTACCATTTCCCCGTGTAGCACGTCGCCTTGGTACTGAATTCTTGAAGCCAAGGAGCCATGGGGATACCACGCTTCCCAGAGCCCGGTTTTTTTTCCATTCCTATACACACCGCGCGTACTCACCTGCCCGCTTTCATAATATTCTACTGAGGGTCCGTCTAAAACGCCGTTGCGGTAAGTGTATTCATCTCGTACCTGACCGTTCGGATACCAATGGATCCAACGCCCTTCAGGTATTCCTTGTCTGTAATTCACTTTGTAGCGCATTTTTCCATCTTCATAGTAACCCACCCATTCACCATCCATGAGTCCTTTGAAAAAGTTCCCCATATCTTCTATTTGTCCATTCTCGTAAAAGGAGATGAAAGGCCCGTGTTCCTTACCTTCCACAAACTGCCCGCGGTGCTCTTCACGACCATTGGGGAAATAATGGACCCAAGGCCCTTCCTTAAGGTCATTCCTGAAGAATCCTTTTTTCCAAAGCGTACCAGTGGAGTCATAATAAATCCAAAGTGAGTCCTTTTTATCCTCTTTGTAATAACCGATGCTCTGAAGTTGTCCCCAGGGATAATATTGTTTCCAAAGTCCTTGCCTTTTGTCATTGTGGAAATGGCCTTCCATATCCACGTTACCATTGGGGAAATACCACGTCCATAAACCATGGCGCATACTGTCCTGATAATGAAACACTCCGGAAATTTGGCCATCGCTGTAAAATGTTCGCCAGGTCCCGTGGGGCTTCCCATGTAGGAAATAGGATTCCTCGGCCACTTGCCCGTTGGCATGGAACAACAGCCAAAGCCCTTCCTTCACTCCGTTCACGCGGCGCCCCTTGAGTTTTACTTGTCCGTTTTCGTACCACACAATAGTGCTGTCATTGTGGTGATTGATTATTGAACGAAGCCGGCCGTCTTCAAAGTAGTATTTCCATTGTCCATGGGGCTTGTCGTGTTGGTAAAATTCTTCGGAGCGCAAGCCTCCGTTTTCAAACCACGTGAGGCTGGGCCCGTGCTTTTGGCCGTGTTCGTAGGATGTCTCTAGTTCTTTATTGCCGTTCCTGTACCAGGCCCGAGCCACTCCGTGTATTTTCCCGTTTGCATCATAGGATAGTTCTTCGGTGACCATGCCATCCGGTGAATACGACTTCCACGTTCCCTGACGGATGCTGTCACGTAGAATACCTTCTAGCATAATGGAGCCAGAAGGATAAAATTCTTTATAGCTACCCGAAAGGGCATTGTATTCTTTGAGCAGCTTGCCTTCGGGGGAAAATTCCTGACACACACCTGCAGGCTGGCAGGATTCGTTAAAAATGCAATGAAAGGCAGGTTTCCCGTTAGAATGGAAACGCGTGCATTCGCCTGCACATGGTCTACCGTGGACGTAGTGGCATTTTTCCTTTTTTTTTCCATTGGGATAATAGCGCAACCATTCGCCTTCCTCTTGGCCATGAAGGTACTCGCCCTTAGCTAAGACGCGCCCCCCAGATGCAAACTCTATGAACTTGCCATGGTAGCGGCCTTCGTCGTCTATTTCGGCTTCTATCTGCAGGCTTCCATCGGGGTGAAAATATTGTTTAAGTCCTGCTTTGTAATTTTCTATTTTCCTCAGACTGCCGTCCATATAATATTCATACCACTTACCGCGACGCTGTCCCTTGTGGTATCGGCCCTGGGAGGCCAGCCTTCCGTTTTCGTAGTAGGTCCGAAAAGTCCCGTGTAAAACGCTTTGTCTGTAAGGCATCCTGCTTTCCAACTTTTGGTTTTTGAAGTAACTTTTCAAAGTTCCGTGAATTGTGCCATTTTTATATGGGATGAGGGCTTTGAGGGAGCCGTCTAGCCGGTATTCTTTCCATAAACCATGGGGCCTGTCGTTATGTACGGGCCCCTGCATTCGGATAGATCCATCCTCAAAGTACACGGTACGCCAAGAACGATTGTAGTCGGTTTCAAATTCTAGTAGTCCGTCGGGCCGGTAATATTTCCATGTACCAGTACGGCGGCCCCTCTCTTCCGGTCCTTCAGCCACCAGCCGTCCGCGGGCGTCATACACTTTAGAATGAGATGGCTGCCCCCAGGAACAGTTAATTGCCAATGAACCTATCAAAAGGAAAGAAAAAGCCCGTTTTTTAAACAAGCGGAGCATTTTTATGAACCAAAACGCAAAGTTCCCTTTTATAATTTCGCTCTTCGGTTATTGATTTGTTCCTGTTATTAACAGTTGTCGTGTCATCATGGTACAGCAGTCTTCCAAAATCACCGTAGGTCAGGGTCAACTTCTGATTGCCTCACCGTTTCTGAACGACCGGAACTTCAGAAAATCGGTAGTGTTGCTCGCCGAACATGGCCCGGAAGGTTCTTTAGGTTTCATAATTAATCACAAAACATCGCTCACCCTGGGCCAAGTATTGGAAGGAGTGGCGAACGATTGGCCTATTTTCTACGGGGGACCGGTGGGCCACGACAGTCTTTTCTACGTTCATACCCTGGGGACAGCCTTGCAGGGTGCCCGGCATGTAGTGGGAAATATCTGGTGGGGTGGCTCCTTTGATGACCTTAAACGGTTGCTCTTGGAAAATCGTGTACCTCCTGATGCTCTGAAGCTTTTTGCCGGATATTCGGGTTGGGGGAAAGGTCAACTTTTAGACGAATTAGAGGAAAACGCTTGGATCGTTCATCCTGCGCGCGGTCTCAATGTACTGGATGATGAGCCGGAGGAGTTGTGGCGTTCGCTGATCCAGAAAACACCCGGATATGCCCTGTGGTATAACATGCCTGAGGCCCCGTACTTGAACTGAGCGAAGGTGTGGGAAGAATTATTCTGAAGTCCTTCCCTCTATTTGTATCTTTAATCTTATGTCAGTGCAGCGAAAGTTCGGAAAAAATTTTTTTGAGTCGGGGGCTTCTACGTCTGACGGTTCCCGCCGAGCTGGAGGTTCGTCCCTCTGACAGTACCCTGCATACCTCTGATGGCAGGGTACGCTTATCCGTGAAGCATTTTCCTCGCAGCGATTCAGCCCAGCAGGGCTTGGTTTTCACCCCCGAGGATGTGCTGAACCGTCTCATGGATTCCCTCATTTTTGAAGCCTCTTATTTATGGATTAGCCGGCCTATGGACCGGTACTGCGGCCTCATGAAGGGTCATTTTATTGTGGCAGCCCGTGACTCCCAAACCATTGCCACCGAGAGAACCGAGTTTATCTTGCTGGAATCCCCCCGTTGGCTCCATTTAATTAAAGTAGAACTGCGTGGCCCTAGGTTTACCCTTAAGAGGGAACAATTGGATGAAATATACGACTCCGCCACCGAGCTTCAATCTCCTGCAAAGATGGTGGGTTCCTGAATTTTTGCGCTCGGAAGCCCTACTTTTGAAGCGGTGAGAAGCAGGCTTGTCTTCAAATTTGGTGGGGCTTCCGTCAGGGATGCCCAGGGCATTCGGAATATTACCACGATTGTGCAGCGTCAACTTTCAGAATCTCCTGTCTCATTAGCCTGCGTGGTTTCAGCTACGGGTAAAACCACAAATGCCCTGGAGGAAGTGTTACGTACGCGCCTTCAAAATGCAGAAGAGGCGCATAAAAAGGCCTCTGATGTGGTGAACCATCACAGGGCAATGTGGAGGGAACTAGAGGTGTCTTCCCCTTCAGTCCTTGCGGAGCTGGATGAAATAGAAAGCAGGCTGCACGAGACCCTAAATGATTTTGATTCACAGCGGTATGAAGAATTTTATGATCGCCTTGTGAGTGAAGGGGAGCGGCTTTCCACCTGCTTGGTGGCGGGCTGGTGGGAGGCCCAAGGCCTGCCCCACCGACTGGTGGACGCTAGGGAGCTGGTACGAACGGGACTGCAGTGGCGCGAGGGGGAGGTGGATTGGCCCGTGACGGAACGAGCCATTAGAATGGCAGCGGAGAATCTTTGGAACGATAATCCGGACAGCGTATTGCTGACCCAAGGTTTCATAGGAGGAGGGCCAGAACACCAAAGTGTGACGTTAGGAAGAGAAGGTTCAGACTATAGTGCGGCTTTGCTCGCCGCGGCTCTCATGGCTGAAAGCCTAACCATTTGGAAAGACGTTGCAGGCGTCTTTAACACCGATCCCAAGCGTCATCCGGATGCGGTTCTTTTTACGCGGCTCTCTTATGAGGACGCCATGGAATTAGCCTGCTATGGTGCCACCGTGATACATCCTAAAACTCTTTTTCCCTTACGGGCTCGTGAAATTCCCATGTATGTAAAATCGTTTATGCAGCCTGAAGCGCCGGGCACCCGTATAGATGCACGGCCAACGATGGCCCTAGTTCCTTCCTTGATTTATAGGCCCGGTCAGGCATTGTGGCATATTAAAACATACCAGGGCCATTTCATTAAGGAGGATCATTTGGCTCAAATTTTTACTATTGCTGCGCGCCACAGGCTCAAGCTCAATGCCTTGCAGCACACAGCGCAAGAGGTGAATCTGGTGATGGATGACGATCGGGTGCGATTGCCTGACGCTCTGGTGGAGATGCAAGAGCATTTCCGAGTGGAACCCGAAAGTCCCCTCACATTAATAACTATGATCAACTACAGTCCTGCTTTAGTGGAGAGTATTCTGGCGGGACGCAAACCCCTATTGGAACAGCGCAACTTACGGGTTGCGCGGTTTGTGGTGGCCGAAGAGGTATCCCGTTGAGTTCAGAGCGGGTTGGAGCTCCAGAGGGTGGAGGTCTTACATCTGCTTCAGGGAAACGGAGGGTGGCCAGAGGCCGGCACTGCAGCAACGCCAGAGTGCACGGAGAGCCGGAACAGCCCGACCCCAACGGCCTGGCGGTAATCGCCGGTCAATCGGAACGGAAGTGGACCCTCCGACCGATGGCCCCAAGGGCCCATGCCCAAACTAAAAAGTTAACAAATCTGCCCTACAGTGCGCACAGTTCAAGGGCTGCTTCTACAATGTGAGAAGCCGTGAGGCCATATTTCTGCAGTAGCTCCTCGGGTTTCCCGCTCTCGCCAAAGGTGTCGCGGACAGCCACCAAGCGCAAGGGGACGGGATGGTGCTGACAGAGGATGCGGGCCACGCTTTCGCCGATGCCACCCCAGTAGTTATGCTCCTCAGCCGTCACAATACGTCCGGTTTTACGGACGCTGCGCAGTAGGGTTTCCTGGTCCAAGGGCTTAATGGTGTGCAGGTTGAGCACCTCGGCTTCCAGGCCTTGGGAGGCGAGTGTTTCGGCTGCCTGAAGGGCCAGCCATACCATGTGCCCCGTGGCAGCGATAGTGACGTGCTGTCCAGGTCGCAAAACCTGAATTTTTCCGATCTCAAAAGGCAAATCCATGGGGATGAAGATGGGCCATTTGGGTCGGCCGAAGCGCAAGTACACAGGGCCGGGCCAGTTGGCAATGGCCAGAGTGGCCTGGAAAGTCTGGTTGTAGTCAGCGGGGCAAATAACGGTCATGCCTGGTAGCATCTTCATCAGCCCAATGTCTTCCAGGATTTGGTGGGTGGCCCCGTCTTCGCCTAGGGTGAGTCCGGCGTGG
>JANWWQ010000049.1 GCA_025055635.1 Flavobacteriales bacterium | reverse complement strand
ATACACCACAACCAGATCAGGATTTAGTCTGGTAAGCCAATTTTGAAATTCTGACGTATCGCCTTTCTTTAATCTATAAAAAGCAGCGTTTCTTTTTCTAGCATAGCGCTTCAAACTTTGATTTCTGAAAGCCAAATAAATATCCCGGAGTCTTAGCGCAATGGGAGAAAAATAGCCGGGTAGCGACTCTACCACGCCGATCACGGAATAATTATCCAAAAGAAATCGGGATACTGGATTCAGACTTGAGGAAATAACAACCAGTTTCATTTGAATGTATTAAAATTTCTGGAGATCATGAAATCCATCAGCACTTTTTCAAGGGGTTCTGCAATGTTGAAAGCGTAGTAAGCGGCCCCAAGCTGGGTGGCCTCCATGCGGAGCGTGCGGGCAAAGGCATCCGCCTGCTGGCGGTAAACTTCCTGAATTTCCACAGGATTAAGCCGAATTTTTTCCCCCGATTCGGAATCTTCAAATTCGTAAGGGCGGTTTTCTAAATCCAGTTTCAATTCCGAAGGCATATCCAAAACGTGAAACAAGATCACATCATGCTTACAAAAAATCAAATGACCGATGGCATCCAGGAGCGGGGCCAGCGCCTTTTTTAAAACAACTTCGTCTGTAAGACTTCCCCAAAAATCACTAAAAACGATCACTAAGCTCCGGCTGTGTATTTTTTCAGCGATTTCGTGCAGATGTAAGGCTAATCGCGTGGGTTGGCCCGGCTTTGGCGGTGGGGCATTAAGGTATTGTTCCAGAATGCCTACAAGATAACGTAAATGGGTGTAACTGGAGCGGGCCGGCGTATGCACGCGGATTTCATGATCCACTAACGAAAGTCCAACAGCGTCCCGTTGGTTATGCAGTAAGTATCCAAGGCTTGCAGCAGCCAAAGCCGAAAAGGCATACTTATTGGCTTTGGGCTCTTTATCAAAAGGATAATACATGGAGGCTGACACATCCACCACTAAGCGGCTGCGCAGATTTGTCTCATCTTCAAAGCGTTTTACAAATAATTTATCAGTCCTTCCATAGAGTTTCCAATCAATATGACGGATGGACTCGCCTGGATTGTAGGCCCGGTGCTCTGCAAACTCCACCGAAAACCCGTGGTAGGGGCTTTTATGCAATCCGGTGATAAACCCTTCCACTACCTTGCGAGCCAACAATTCCAGATTACCGAAACGTACCAGGTCTTCCGCACGAATAACTTCCGCCATCGCCCCCAACAGGCTAATTTTGGTCAAAAGTAGAAAATGCTTGTTGGCATTAATCAATTAGCTTTAATAAATTACAAGTGGTAAAATGTGGCCTTTCCTTGCTATCAGATTTACCCCAAAAAAAATTATTTATAATTAATGAAAAATTTTAATGAAAAATTAAAATCCAAATCCTGTTTGTAACAAAAAAAGTTTCAAAAAAAGCGTACTTAATATTTCTGGCTTTGCCGACTATAAGCAAGGTGTGCGGCCCCCGTCCACCGCTATACTCACACCTGTGATGTAAGAGGCTAAAGGAGAGGCCAGAAAGGTAGCGAGCGCTGCTGGCTCCCACGGTTCTGCAAATCGGCCGGCAGGAATTTCGGCCAACATGTCAGCTTCAATTTGTTTTTCACTGCTACCCGTACTGCTGGCTTTACGCGCAATCAGATCGCTCAACCGAGGTGTGCGTGTGGCTCCGGGTAAAATGTTATTCACCGTGATGCCGAGCGAAGCCCATTCCCGAGAGAGGGTTTTAGCCCATGAAGCCATAGCGCCTCGGATGGTGTTGCTCACCCCGAGCTCCGGGATGGGGGCGCGCACGCTCGTGCTGATGATATTGATGATACGCCCATACCGCCCCTGAGCCATTCCTGGAAGCAAGAGTTGGGCCAGCGTGTGTGCGGCTATCACATGCTGGCGGAAGGCGATGAAAAAGCTTTCTTCATCGGCTTCCAGGAGAGGCCCGGGAGCCGGTCCCCCGCTATTGTTCACCAAAATGTGAAAGGAGCCGTGATCCTTAATATAAGTCTTCACGCATTGGCGTAGTTTTTCTGTATTAGCCAAATCCACTTCCAATACCTCCCTACAAACCGTTTTATCAACCTTTGCTGCCGTACGGCTGAGTCCTACCACCTGGGCACCGGCTCGGTGGAAAGCCTCGGCTACGGCCTTGCCTATTCCATCCCCCGCTCCGCATACTAGTGCGGACTTTCCACAAAGATCAATGGCTATCATCTGAGGCCGCAATGATAACAAGAGGTCAATGAAATAGGAGAATTTTTTACATTTACTCCGTAAATCTTAAATTTTTGTTTATGAGACTACTAAAGGATTTTTTCCAAAATTTTTCCGCCGTATTTTCAATTTCCCTCTTCATTACTCAAAGCTTTTCTCAGACCCATCATCTCTACTACCAAGATGGTAAGCTATGGGTAAAACTCAAGGATGAAGTGGCTTTGTCTGAACTAGGGATTAAAAACCCTCGGGACATTCCTCTTACGGAATGGCCCCCGTTGGCTGCATTGAAGGAAGCTTTCCAACTAAAAAAAATTCGTCAACCCTTTTTTGCGGCCAAGGATGATCCAAAACTTTTACGGACCTTCTTGGTGGAATTTGAAGCCTATGAAAAAACCGAAGAGCTGATCCGTTATTTGGAAAACCTGTCAATTGTTGAATATGCCGAAAAAGTACCCCTGGACAGACCCTTGCTCACACCCAACGACCCCAGTTACTCTTCTCAGTGGAGCCTGGCCAAGGTGAATGCCCCTGCTGCCTGGGATTTGTTTTCGGCCGGTTCCACCATTGTGATTGCCATCGTGGACGACGCCGTTCAACGCACCCATCCGGATTTACAACCCAACCTCTGGGTGAATGCCGGAGAAATTCCGAACAACAATCAGGACGATGACAACAATGGCTACGTGGACGACATAAATGGTTATGATGTGGCGAGCAATGACAACAACCCTAATCCACCGAGCAATTCCTACGACCACGGCACGCATGTAGCGGGAATTGCCTCGGCGGCCTCTAACAATGGAACGGGTGTGGCCTCCATCGGATTCAGTTGTAAACTGATGTGCGTGAAAGCTACCACCACGCCCACTGCCGTTACGGATGGTTATGAGGGTATTGTCTATGCCGCTGCGAGCGGGGCACGCATTATCAATTGTTCCTGGGGAGGGCCCGGCTATTCTACGACGGGGCAAAATGTGATCAACTATGCTTGGAACAAAGGCTGTATCGTGGTCGCTGCCGCAGGAAATGACAATGTGAACACCCCGTTTTACCCCGCCGCTTACAATAACGTAATAGCCGTAGCCTCTACCAACTCATCCGATGCGAAATCCTCTTTTTCTAACTACGGTTCTTGGATTGATATTTCCGCTCCGGGTAGCAACATTTACTCCACGACGGTAAACAGCGGCTATGGCAATATGTCTGGTACCAGCATGGCCTCTCCCATGGTGGCTGGTCTTCTTGGGCTGATGTGGTCACTCAATCCCAGTTTGCCCAGGGCTCAAATTATAAATTGTCTGCTCACCACCGCAACCAACATAAACTCCCAAAATCCCAATTACGTGGGTCAATTAGGTGCAGGCCGTATAAACGCACAGGCCGCCATGCAATGCGTGGCCGCCACGTTGAACAATCCGCCCGTGGCTGACTTTGTGGCAAATGCCACCACGGTAGCCGCCGGAGGCACAGTGACCTTCACCGATTTATCTACTTTCAACCCCACTAGTTGGTCATGGTCGTTCCCGGGGGGCACCCCGGCCTCCTTCTCCGGACAAAATCCGCCGGCCATCACCTACAATAACCCTGGGGTGTATGATGTAACCCTCACCGTTTCTAATCCCAATGGTTCTGATACAGAAACCAAGCCGGGCTACATTACCGTGACCGCCGGCGCTTCCTGTACAGCCATCAATTACCCACCCCCTTCCACCTGGACTTTGGTTAATTATTACACCGGCTCATCCCCTGGGTCCAATGGTTGGGTCAACGGCGTGAATATGTACGGCGATAAACAAAAAGCCATGTACTTTGATGCGTCATCCACAGCCCACACTCATCTGGTGGATTGTTTCATTGGTTTTGGAAGGGCCTACTCGGCCAACCCGAATAAGATCGTGACCATTCGGGTATATGACGGAACGGCTGGGCCCTCCTCCCCACCCGGCGCCCAGCTAGGGTCCATGACGCTCAAGATGAGCCAGATTATGAACGACGTCTCAGCTGGCGTGTACACCTATGCCGATTTTGCTACTCCCATTCCCTTGCCTGCTTCCAGGAGGTTTTTTGTAAGTGTGGATTTCAGTAACCTGCAATGGACTACCACGGTGAAAGACACCCTGTCCATCGTGAGCAATACGGACGGACAGACTACCGGTTATCCAGTGTGGGAAATGCAAAGTGACAACCAATGGTATCGGTATGGGTCTTCCGCTTCATGGAATTTAAACATTTCCCTTCTTATTCACCCCTTCCTAACAAGCCAGCCGGCCTTAGCTCTGTTTTCGCAGTCTGCCGCCGTGGCCTGTACGGGAGAAGCTGTGCAGTTTGACGCCACCGGCTCCATAGCCCAAGACGATCTGGAATGGTATTTTCCCGGGGCCTCTCCCACTGTCGTGAACGACGTGCTTACGCCCACGGTATTTTTTCATACCCCCGGCACCCACAACATTAAGCTTTATGTAGTGGGGGGCGGATGCAGTGATTTGGATTCTGCCGAAGGCACCATCACTGTATTTGCCACACCCTCAGTGGATATAAATGCCTCTACGACAGAAATTTGCCCTGGAGCCAGCGTGACCCTTACGGCTTCGGGAGCTACGAGCTATACCTGGAGCCCGGCTACCGGTCTTAACACCACCACGGGGCCTACGGTAATAGCTACGCCATCCCAGACTACCACGTACACAGTAACCGGCACCTCCAATACTTGCAGCTCCACAAGTACTGTCCAGATCACTGTCCGGGACCTGCCCGACGCCAACGTTAGCCACACCTCCTTGAATATTCAATGTAAGGAATCCGTCACCTTTGATGCGTCGCAATCCGAAGATGTTACTTCCTTCGCCTGGACCTTTACAGGGGGAACTCCATCTTCATCGAATGCGTCGGTGGTGGTAGTGACCTACAACAACGAAGGCACCTTCCCCGCCACGCTCAATGCTTCCAATATTTGCGGATCCGACAACAGCTTCTCCGTCAACGTAGTGGTCAATGGACCCTGTAATGTGGGCCTTACTGAGAATCAGTCTGAAAAGTGGACGGTTTCTCAGATAGATGGATTCCTGATAGTACAGGGGCTCCAGCCACAGCCCGGAGAAAAACTCTGCCTTTACAATGCTCTCGGACAACGGGTGTATGAGCGCAATCTGGGCGATATCGGGGACGTACTTCTCATCCCCGTTCACCACTTAGCGGCGGGCATTTACTATGTGGTGGCCGGTCCTCCTAGGAACAAGAATGTCGTGAAAGCTTTTGTAAGATAGGCCTTACAAAATTATATTTTCACTATACGCAAAGTATGCATACCCACTTTTAAAAAATAAATACCGGGAGGTATTTCCGAAAAATTGATCCTTAAGGAAGTTGCCGTAACCTTCCATGTATTGAGGATTTTCCCGAAAATATCATACAGGAAAATTTCCTTCAGGAAAATTTTACTGGGGTCTTTCGCAATGAACAAGAATGCCACATCTTTTACAGGATTTGGATAAAAGAGAAGTCCCGACGGTGGACCGCCAGGATATGAGGGTTCCACGGCCACGGCCCCGCCGCAAGGAAGGGTTACAGCATCGCTAAAGTGAAATAAATCCTTTGCCATGTTTGAAACGGCGGGATCGGTGTTCGGATAGCCGATCTTCAGCCAATATTCCTTGGGAATGTGCTGATGATCTTCATATCCCAAGGAGATAAGGGGCACCTGTTCTGTACCGGCGGGATCCACCGTACCCTTATTGTTATTTCCAAAAATAAAATGATCGCCGCCAAGGATTGTGTAGTTGACCAAGCTATAGGGTAATTGAGTGTTCGTGATATGGTTGCCCATCAGGTTTTGGGAGGGAGAATTGGTGGAGGAAAAAAATAATCCATACTTATTTAACTGATTTCTGTAGATAGTGTTGTAAGGACCGTTCCCACCGTGAGAATTATCAAAGTACAGATTGTTTAAAATATTTTGCTCCACCAGATTGAGAAAAGGATAATTTCCATGAAATACTATTTCACCTGCTGCGTCTGAGGGTAAGCCCGGCTCGTCCCAAAATGGTTCGGTGAAAAAATTAAATGCGATGACGTTGGCGTTGCTGCCGGTCTGAAACAGGATTCCGTGGCGCAATTTTTGAAAAATGTTGTTTTCCACCAGGCATTCCTGGGTGGTGTGCTGAAGGACCACACCGTAGGCCCGGCCTCCCCCACCGTACTGAAAACCTTCATGAAAGTAATTTCCCGCTATCACCACATCCGAACATTCCTCCAATGAAATATGGGAAAAATTGCACTTTTCTGATTCCACGCCGGTGATATGAGCATTCACCGTTTTTTGAAAAAGAATGTTGGAAGCCTGCTCGGGTAAGGTATTGTCGTGCCGGATGATTTTCAGGCAATTAATGCCCGTCTTTTCTATAGGCAGAATTTTTGTGATGAAGGGTCTTAGGCTCAATGGAATGGTAAGTCGCACAGGAGATTCCGTGAATAACGTATCATTTTCTACTTTTTTAATTCGGAAAATCTGACCCACTGTGTGTTGGGCCCAATCGTCATGTACCAGGGAGGAGTCCTCAAAAGTGAGCTTTATCCAGTGGCCTGTATTCCACAAACCACTCTGTTGAACTACCAAAAAACTATCCTGAAATTGTGGGGCCAGACGTAAAGAAGAGGTATCTGAGATAATCCAGGCCCCTTGTGAGATGATGCAACTGGATGGTACAGTAAGGTCGCAGTGAAGGCGGGTGCGCCGATTGCCTTCCCCCCGCAGGATGATCCCCGATTTTAAGAAAATGGGGGAGCGCAACAAATAATCCCCTTCCGGAAAAAAGAGTATAGCCGGCGCGGAGGATTGTATCAGATTGTTCACCGCCGGGGCCACATCTTGCGCGCCTGTATTGTCAATCCCAAAATCCAAGACGTTGAGAGTAGGGAAAGAAGCCCATGTAGTATCCGGCTGGATCAGGGAGCCCCAGGGGACCCGCCGGTCATCAGGAATGGGTAAATTTTGGGAACGCAGGAACAAGGAAGAAAACACCATGAAAGGAAGGCCCAGTGCCAGGCGGCTTTTTCCGCTCATAATCCCATGATTTTCAGTATAAATAGCCCGTAAAGACAGATGAACAGCAAACCCTCCCAGACCGACATTTTTTTATCATGGGTGAGGAGGTAAAACAGGAGCCCTCCTCCGGCCATGACGGGGAGGGGCAGAGAAAGCATTTGTGCGGGCAGGGTGGCCCGACCCAGAGTGGTGGCGCAAGCCGGAATCATCAGGGCGTTGAATACACTGGAACCCAAGACATTACCGATGGCCATCTCCGCTTTTTTCTCCATGATCATGCGGATGTTCACCACCAACTCCGGCAGTGTGGTCCCCAGAGAGAGCAAGGTAAGGGAAATCAGGGCATCGGAAACACCAAAACTTTGGGAAATGGCTATAAGACTGTCAATGGTTTGATGAGCGCTGAAATAAATAGCGGCGGACGAAAGCAGTAACATGCAGAATCCCATCCACGGTGGGCTCACCTGGGGCCTTGACGGACGGGCCTCTTCCATTTCCGCCTCGCCACGAATCAAATAGAAGGCGTAGATGAAATAAATGATAAAGCCCAAGAATGCCTCTGAAAAACGGATCACGCCATCATGAGCAACCACGACGAAAAAGAAAAAGCTACCCACCAGAAAGTGCAGATCAATAAATATGTACTTGCTGCGCAGGGTGAGTGTGCCACCGTGGAGCACCACACAAAGACCAGTAATGAACAGGACATTGGAGATATTGGCGCCGATCACATTGGCCGGCATGACCTGTGTGGCTCCTTTTCCTACGGACATCATTCCGGATACCAGCTCGGGCAGCGAAGTTCCGATGCCCACGATGAAGATGCCGATGACAAATCTTGGCAGTTGGAGCCAACGGCCCAGGTCTTCGGAGGCGCGGGTAAAAAACCGGGATGCCACCACCAGGACGGTCAGCGACACAAAAAACAGCGCTAACTGCACAAACATCGGCTCAGCCGATCACTTTTGGTTGACCTGTATTTACTAAGTTGCAAACGCCCCGCGATACCAGGCGCCCTTCGCTGTTGTAGATGTGACACTCGGTGTTGATAACCGTGCGCCCCTGCTTAACAAGCCGGGCTTCCGCCCGCACTTCTTCCCCTTCGCGCACTTTCCCGAAAAAATCCACATACAGATTATGGGACACGTACAGATGCTCCGTATTGAGGGAGGCCACAAGCAACCCCGTCATTTCGTCAATGATGGATGCGTGGACGCCCCCATGCATCAATCCCGCCGGATTGAGCATGGCGGGTTCGCAGCGGAAGCGCATCACCAGGCGCCCTTCCTCGGCTTCCTCTATAGTACCATTCAGGAAACGAGAAAACGGCGGAGCATATTCTCCCAGTGTACGGCCAATATTGTGTTTTAGGAATTCCAGGACCTTATTCATACGCATTCTGAAAGACACAAATCTAATCAGGGTCTTTCAGGGGTGCAGCCGCAGGGAAAAGTCGTGGTGGCCCAGGCTCAGGTTGGGACTGTAACAGGGGTCATCGTCAATGTATTTCTGCCAGCGCTTTTTGAACAGGCCAATTTCTTTGAGGTGAAGGGCATAGGAGACGCCTGTCAGGTGGGGGTGGCCCCTGGTGAGCGATTCGTGGTGGTACAGCACGACGTGGGGCACATACACATTGTGGTAGCCTGCTTCGCGCACGCGCAGGCAGAAGTCTACATCATTATACTCCACGGAAAAGTCTTCGTCAAAGCCGCCCACTTCTTCAAAGACGGCGCGGCGCACCATGAGGCAGGCCGCCGTCACGGCAGAGTAATTATTGATGCTCTGGATGTAATTAAAGTAACCCGGGGCATCCTGGGGG
Source organism: Flavobacteriales bacterium (assembly GCA_025055635.1). GTDB lineage: Bacteria > Bacteroidota > Bacteroidia > CAIKAF01 > CAIKAF01 > JANWWQ01. Next base: position 7,041 of record JANWWQ010000049.1, on the reverse strand, counting down.
ATGTGCGTGAAGGCATGGCCGGCTGCCCCGCCAAGACCGACGATTACACCGGCGTGTTGAATAGTGCCGTTGGGATAGATGAGCTTACAGCCGACGCATCCGACGGACGGCCTCTGGGCCATGGCCACCAGGCGCTCCAGCCAGTCCCCATGGATTACTTCCGTATCATTATTGAGGAGCAAAAGATAATCCCCTTCACTGAGGCGGACCCCATCGTTCACCAGTCGGGAGAAATTAAATGGATAGTTGCACTCATGAAACTTAAACCTGTGATTTTGTTTTTTTTGCCACTCTTCCGCCAAACGGAATAAGGCCCGCTCCGTGCTGTTGTTGCTTAGAAGGTGAACGACAAAATCCTGATAGGTAGTCTTTTCAAAAATGGATTTCAGGCAGACAGCGGTCACATCGGCCTTATTGTGGGCTGGGATGATGATAGCCACCCGCCCCGGCCTCACCACCCTGAACTTTATATCATACCCCCTAAATCCTGGCAAGTAATCAATATCGGCCGGCTCCCCTCTCCTATCCAAAGCCTCTAATAAGGCCTTGCGTGCCGCCATGTAGGCATAAGGCTTGGCTTCCTCACTGGCTGCTGCCGATCGGCTGTGCACCCGCCAGTGGTAGAGCACCCGCGGAATGCGCTGAATGCGCGTGGTGCGTTCTGTGAAGCGCAATAGCATATCATAATCCTGGCTCCCTTCAAAGCCTATTCTAAAGCCTCCAATGTCCCTTAGTATCTGGGTACGCACCACCACGAGGTGACCCATGTAATTGCGAGACAGAAAACTATCCGGACACCATTGTGGCTTGAAATGGGGCATGAAGCGGTGCCCTTCCTCCGTAATTTTGTCTTCATCGGTATAAATTAAATCCGTGGCTGGATGAAGGTTTAGGGTTCTTACGACGTGGAACAGGGCATCAGGGGCCAAGAGATCGTCATGATCCACCAAAGCACAGAATTCTCCTGAGGCTATTTCCAGGGCACTGTTGGTGCAGCGGCTGATGTGGCCATTCTGGGAACGCCATACCACCTTAATGCGCTCGTCGCTTTGGGAAAGTCTCTGAAGATAAGCTCTTAGGTCTTTGTCGGTAGAGGCATCATCGGCTATACAGAGTTCCCAATGTGTGTATATCTGCTGCTGAATGGACTGCACCAGCTCTTCAAGGAAGCGGAGGGGGGTATTATAAACCGGCACCAGAATGGAAATGAGGGGGCGATAAGGCCACAGGAGCACCTCCTCTTTCCACATTTTCAAGTCGGCGGGGCGGGGATCGTTTAATTGGCGCCAATGGGCGTAGGGCTCCTGAGGAACTGAACCCGTTACTAAGGCATTTGGGCCGACCAGGATGGTGACCGGTTGTTCTTCCAGCATAAGATAGAGGGCCCGGAACACTTTCTTGAAAAAGCGACGGATAATGCGTCGGCCCTCGGCCGAAAGCATGAAGGCGATACGCTGAAGCCAAGCTACGGCCCGACCCCCTTTTCGTTCTCCGCTGCGCAAAAGGTTCTTGAAGCGTTGCCAGTGTCGCCCCAGGCGATAGTAGAGGGAGGCTTCAAAGCGAGCCACACGGTCCTGCAGTTGTTGCACCAGGTTTTTTAGGGATTCTATGTGCCGCAGATGGTGTTGTTCCCGCTGGGCCAGCTGGGTAAATTGCTCATCCAGATTTTGCAAGTGTTGATTCAGGCTTGCCACATGGGCCTGCAACCGATCAATATGATTTTGAAGCAAGTGCTTTTCGGCGGAAAAATCCTCTCGCCATTTTTCTTTTTCGCGTTGGAGGGCTTCCAAGAGGTTGTTGTAGTGTTGAACAGTGAGCCGAAATTCCTCCGTGCGACGGCTCAATTCCTCTTGAAGAGCCAGACGCTCCCTGTCCCATTTTTCTCTAAGGAGGTGTGTCAGCTCCTCTTTTTCCTTATGCAAACGACCTTCCCACGCCTGAGCCAATTCGTGGAGCGCGAGGTTTTTTTCGTGGGTGAGGGTAATGCGAAGGGCTCTGTGTTGGAGTTCATATTCCAAACGGCTATACATCAACAAGGGGACCAACTCAGTTGCGTAGCGCTGGTAAAGCTTTTCATGCTTGCGCAGGATGTACCGTAGGATATTACGCCGGTTTTCATCCTGGTTGGTGATCTGAAGGAGCGAATCTGAGCGCACCCTATATTCAAAACCACACACCGGGATATATAGGCCCTTCTGCCCTCGGTCCAGTAAATGCAACCAGAATTCCCAATCTTCGTAACCCAGGCGCATGGTTTCGTCGTAGCCGCCGACCTCCTCCCAAACACGCCGTCGGATAAGGGCGCAGGCATCTATGTAATTACCTTCCAGGAGGCGCAGGGGCTCAAATGGACCGGGCTGCCGCAGGCCTTTTCGGTCCCCAAACTCCAGGCAATCGGTGTAAGCAAAAGCGGCCTCAGGGTGGGCGTTCAAGGCATTCAGGCCTTCACGAAAAAGTTCCGGCCGCAGGCGGTTATCGGCATCCAAGGGGATGAAGAATTCCGTTTGACAAGCCTGCACACCGGCATTACGAGCCGCAGCCAGGCCCCGGTTGGACTGGTGAAGGATGGTGGCGCTCTGTTTGTGCTCTAGAAGATGGAGTATCTCAAGGGTTTCTGGATCAGTGGAGCCATCATTCACCACAATGATATTGTCGGTCGGGATACCACATTGGCCCACAGATTGCAGGGCCTCTTCCAGATAATTGCCGTCATTGAAGCAGGGGATTATTACCGTTACACCGCCGGCCCTCATCAGGCCGTGAAGATAGGCAGGGGAAAAAGCTTGCCTGACACCATGTACTCTCTCTCCCTTACGTAGCTGGGCGATGGCGGGTAACTGTAGTTATTTTTTAGTTAATGGAATAATCGGAGATTTTTATTTCTTCCGGCCTATATCAAGACGGGTATTTTTGCCCTTCACACGATGCCCAGCTATTTAAATTACTTTGTTGGTATTGTCTGCATTTTTCTGCCTACCCTGCGCGCCCAAACATCCTTTGAGTGCCGGTGGAAAAGGCGCCCGGCTTACCAATTTACTTCCTTTTATTTTCCAGCTTCTGATGGCACCCGCCTGGCTGTGGATATCCATTTGCCTGGAAAAAAAATATTAAAAAAGAAAGGAGGTCGCTTGCCAGTGGTGTTCTACCTCACCCGCTATGTGCGTTCCCTGCAGCTAAAATGGCCGTACCGGTGGCTCAAAAACCCCTACTTCGGGCAGGTGAGTGAAAGGGAGATTCGCTATTTCAACCAACATGGGTATGCCGTGGTGATTATGGATGCCCGGGGTTCGGGAGCCTCCTTTGGCCGGCGCGACATGGATTTTTCAGAACAGGAGCTGCGCGATGCGGCCGAATTGCTGGATTGGCTAGTGAAGCAGCCGTGGTGCAACGGACGCGTGGGTACTACGGGCGTCTCCTACGTGGGTACTACAGCCGAGCTGATGCTGGCCACGGGGCACCCGGCCTTGAAAGCCTGCGCCCCGCGGTCTAACATTTTTGATATGTATGCGGACATGGTTTTTCCGGGAGGGGTGCGTCAAGGGCCCTTCATTAATGTGTGGGGGGCCACCACGCGGGCTTTGGATAGGAGTGATTTTAGCTTTTTCGGAGGCAAAGCCGCCCGCTTTGTGCGCTCGGCTTTTCCGGTGCTATGTAGGGGAGGACGGCGATTGCTGGAAGAGGCCCTTAGACAGCACGCGGAGAATTATGATGTGTATGAAGAATTAAAGCGGGTGCAATGCCGTGATGAGCGACACCCCATCCTCCAAGTGCCGTTGAATAGCTTTTCTGTACATGACCGCCTCGAGCGCATCATATCCAGTGGGGTCCCTATATTTCGGATCGGGGGTTGGTATGATGGTGCTCTCAGCAGCAGTGTGGTCAAAGGCCTGTGGCTCAACCCTAATACCCGATTTGTATTGCTGGGTCCCTGGGATCACGGACCCCGCGATGTGGCTAGCCCTTATGCGGCCTCGCCCCTCATCAAGGAAAACATCTTGGAGCAGGTGCGTCTTTTTTTTGATGCGATGCTGAAAGGGGACAGTAGTGGCATTCGTTCCTGGCCTCGGGTTCGCTTTTACAATGTAGGGCGTGAACGGTGGTTTTCGGCGTCGTGCTGGCCGATAGCTGATAGTGTACTCACGTGGTTTCTCTCGGCTGACTCCCAACTGGTCACCACTTCAGATAGGGCACAACCAGGCCTTTTATCCTATGAGGTAGATTACAGCGCCCATACAGGAGGCGGAAGCCGTTGGAACAGCCTCACCCAGGCTTACCGGTATATGCCCCACACCGGCTACCCTGAACGCGCCCTACAGATCCGAAGGAACCTGGTATTCCGAAGTACACCTTTGTCTGACAGCCTGTGGATTGATGGACACATTCAAGTCCGGGTGCCTATGGTCTTCACCGACAGAGACCCTCAGGTGTTTGTATATCTGGATGAAATAGACACGGCTGGGCAGGTTCGCTATGTCACGGAAGGTATGCTGCGCCTCGCCCATCGCCGTGCCCAGGGGGCAGCTCCGTCCCCCCACACCGTGTCGGTGGCGGAGGAGTTGTTCACTAAGGAGCGATTCAAGCCCTTGGAGCCAGGAGAAAAAGAATGGTTAACCCTGGAATTGCTACCGATTTCCTATACCGTGCCTAAAGGCCACCAGCTTTTGCTGTCATTTGCCGGGGCCGATGCCGCCCATTTTGACAACACGGTAAACAGGCCTGATCAATTCTTTTTTGACCTTCAACAAAAAGGCCAAGCCCTCCTGGAAATTCCCATTGTAAAGCCCAAAACCCTTTTGGAAACACCAACAGGAACCATTCCTTCCCAATAATTTAAGTATTGGTTTAAGGTACGATTTATAATAAATTATTATCAAATGTTTTTTGTATAATCAAATTAAGGGGCTGGGGGTGTTGATAATTTTTCAATAGGTGTGACCTAGGAAGCGGTAGTTTAGTGGTGTCGGCGCCAGCAGAAATTATGAGCTCTTTCGTTCATCTGCATGTTCATACGCAGTATTCTTTGTTGGACGGAGCGGCTTCCGTACAGGCTTTATTTTCCAAAGCCATGGAATACAACATGCCTGCCTTGGCCATCACGGATCACGGCAATATGTTCGGGGTTTTTGATTTTGTGGCCGAGGCGGAAAAATACCGTCTCCATCCCCACAATCCCCAGGACAAGCGCCTCAAGATCAAGCCCATCATTGGTTGTGAGTTTTACCTGGTAGAAGACCGATTCCAAAAGCAATTCACCAGAGAAAAACGCGACAAACGATACCACCAACTTTTTTTAGCTAAAAATGAAGAAGGGTATCGGAATTTGAGCACATTATGCTCTCTGGGTTATATTGAAGGTTTCTATCAGAAGTATCCACGCATTGATAAAGAATTAATTACACGTTATCATAAGGGCCTCATTGCCACCTCATGTTGCCTGGGAGCCTTAATTCCCCAAAAAATACTCCACGAAGGGGAAGAGGCGGCCGAACGGGAGCTGCGCTGGTGGCTGGACCTTTTTGGGGAAGACTACTTCATTGAACTGCAGCGCCATGGTCTGGGGGAACAGGATGCCGTGAATGCTGTCCTTCTCCGTCTGGCTAAAAAATATAACCTGCTCGTGCTGGCCACCAACGACAGCCATTACGTAGAAAAAAGCGATGCCCAGGCCCACGACATTTTGCTGTGTATCAACACGGGCGAAAAGCTTAGCACGCCAAAGGCCAGCCGCTTCACCGAAGAGGATCTCCCCCCTGCTGCAGGCCGTTTCGGTTTTCCTAACGACGAATTTTACTTCAAATCACCGGAAGAAATGGCCCGGCTTTTCCAGGATATCCCTGAAGCCCTTGAGAACACCCTAGTACTGGCCGAACGCGTGGAGCCCCTTGACCTGAAACGGGACATCCTTTTGCCGGCCTTTCCCTTACCTGCTGGTTTTACAGATCAGGACAGCTACCTGGAATACCTCACTTTTGAAGGGGCGCGGCGCCGCTACGGAGAGATCACGCCGGAAGTGGAAGAACGCCTTCGGGATGAGCTCAGCATCATCCGTATGAAGGGCTTTGCCGGTTATTTCTTGATTGTGCAAGATTTCATCCGTGCGGCCCGGGAGAAAGGCGTGATGGTGGGTCCAGGCCGCGGGTCAGCGGCCGGCTCCTGCGTGGCCTATTGCCTGGGCATCACCAACATTGATCCCATCCGCTACGGCTTGCTCTTTGAACGGTTTCTCAATCCGGAGCGGAACGAGATGCCAGACATTGACACCGACTTTGACGATGAGGGACGGCAAAAGGTCATCGACTACGTGGTGGAAAAATATGGTCGCCATCAAGTGGCGCAGATCGTGACCTTTCAGACCCTGGCGGCCCGCAATAGCATTAAGGACGTGGCCCGCGTAATGGACCTGCCCCTTTCCACCAGTGAAGCCCTGGCTAAGCTGGTTCCGGAACGGCCTGGGATCACACTCCAGCGGCTGCTCACTGCGCCTTTTCAGGGAGAAGGTTCGCTCACTGACCCTGAAAGAGAAAACCTTCGGGCCGATGAGGTGGCCGCCGTACGTCGTCTTCGCGAATACTTCAACAATCCCCAAACTCCTGAAGGCCGAGTCCTACATGAGGCCTTGCGCCTGGAAGGCAGCATCCGAGGAACCGGCGTACACGCTGCAGGGGTCATCATAGCCCCCCGCGACCTGACGGGGCTCATTCCACTGGCCGTTGCCAAAGACACTGACCTGCTCATTTCCCAGTTTGAGGGCGATTGGATTGAAAAAGCCGGAGTCATCAAAATGGACTTTTTAGGGCTGCGTACCCTCACCGTCTTGAAAGAGACACTGCGCATGATCCGCGAAAACCATGGCGTGGAAATTGACCTGGACACCCTTCCGCTGGACGATCCTGAGACCTTTAAACTATTTCAAAGAGGAGACACCGTAGGCATATTCCAGTTTGAAAAGCCCCATGTGATTCGTATCCTGCGGGAGATGCAGCCCACCTCCCTGGAAGACCTCATTGCCCTCAATGCGCTCAACCGCCCGGGCCCCATGAA
>JANWWQ010000048.1:12689-16142 GCA_025055635.1 Flavobacteriales bacterium | reverse complement strand
GTCCGCAGGTTCTGGAGGCTATGCCCCCAGGCGGCCAGTGGACGGCCACTCCTTATCTAAGTGCAGCCGGTGTGTTTCAACCCCAGGTTTCAGGCCCAGGTCAATTTTCAGTCACCTATACGGTAACCAACGGTGGTCTGTGTACCGACTCTGATACCAAGCTAGTGGTAGTGGGGCAATCGCCCAACGCATCGGTAGTGCCCACATGGCCCTTCTGTGCCAATGACCCCTCCGAAACCCTTTATGCATTCACACCCAGTGGGGTGTTCTCCGGTGGCTCCTACGTGGATTCTACTGGTATTTTTTATCCCACTGTATCGGGACCTGGCACCTGGCCCGTAACCTACACAGTTACTCAAAATAATTGCACCTCGGAAAATACCTTTAATGTAGTGGTGAATAATATCCCTAACGCCACTATTTCGGGTCCTTCCACGGTGTGCCTGAAAGATCCGCCCGTTCAGCTTACGGGCACGCCGCCCGGCGGTGTATGGAGTGGAGGATCCTACGTGGTCAATGGCCTCTTTAACCCTGCTGTGGCCGGAAAAGGTCTTAAAATCGTGATCTACAGCGTGACCGATGCCGCTGGTTGCACAGGCACAGATACCCACTTCGTTCAAGTGGATTCCTTGCCCACGGCTAGCTTCACCCACTCTGCTATCTATTTGAATGTATCTTTCCAAAATACCAGTGTGGGTGCTACCAGTTATCTATGGAACTTTGGTGATGGTTCTCCAATCAGCTCGGCCGAAAATCCCATTCATACCTACCCTGACAACGGTACCTATCAGGTCACGCTGATTGCCTCAAACCACTGTGGTTCTGATACCATGGTGAAGTTTATTACTGTTGTTAAGGTAGGCCTGGAAGAGGACGGATCTTCATCCTCCGTCTTCATTTATCCCAATCCTACTTCAGGTCGGCTTTTTATCGGCCTTACAGACGCTGCCTCCGGGGGCCCTGTCATGCTTACTTTGTACACCTTGCCAGGGCAGGAGGTTTGGTGCCGTCAGTGGGTGGCCCATCCCGGCCAGACGACTACCTTTGAACTGCCTTCCTTGGCCGAGGGACTTTACCTGCTCCGGTTAGATGGGCCGGATTTTCGGCGTACTTTACGGCTGCTGGTGAAGCACTGAAAGTAGGTTTATTGCCATCACTTCTTCTCGCAAGTTACCCACTTATTTGTTGATGTAAGATGTGGTTTGCGACGTGTCCCCTGCGGGCCCTCGGTCGGAGGGCCTTCGGTTGCTCGGTTCGCTTGGGGGTGGTCGTCGGCTCGCGGGGTCGGGCTTTTGCGGGCTCCGCATTCGCTCCGGAATTCTTTGGACGCAGCCTCAAGGCTGCTTCCAAAGCAGTGCCCGTCTGCGCTCACCCTTAGCATTCCTCACGCCTTCCCCCCATTCTGATGCAAAGCGCAGTTCCCACTCCTTAGAACTCGCTATGTGAGTGCTGTTCCACGTCTTTATCCTTAACTTTTCCCAAGTCTTTTTTCCATGCGGTAATCATTCATCTGAAAACCTTGCCCAATATCTAGATCAAAGGCATACAAAATTTTGAATCCATGCTTCATATAAAATCGCAAAGCAGCCCTATTGCCTCTGTTCACATTTAATTGTATACGCTGGCGGCCGGTACGGTGGGCCACCTCCTCCACAGCCTTTAAAAGTATAGGGGCCACTCCACGTCCCCGTAAATGCAATTGAATGTAGAACTTATGCAGAAAGAGTATTCCATCAGGCCGGGGTTCCACGCCTGCAAAGCCAGCCCATCGGGAAGTACAATCCAATAATTTCAGGAAAATATGTCCTTCCTTTCTCTGGCGCTTCAATAGTCCAGGGCTATACATCAGGTTGAGCATGTATATCACCTGCGGCATACCAATTATGGAAGGATAGTAGCGAGTCCAAATCTGACGGGCACATTCGCCAAGTCCAAATAGATCCTCCTCCGTGCATTCGGTTACCCGATAGGGCAGCCCCTCATGGCCTAAATTTGCCACGACACCAAAATAGCTTATTTCATGTCCATAGCCATTGTGTTTCCAGGACAGGGGTCCCAATTTCCAGGTATGGGGCGCAGCCTGTGGGATCGCTCTCCTCAAGCCCGTGCCCTTTTTGAACGGGCTAATGAGCTTCTGGGATTTCGGATTACCGATATCATGTTTGATGGTAGTGCGGAGGATTTGCGTGCGACGCGTGTAACGCAGCCAGCGGTCTTTCTGCATAGTATCGTGTTGTACCTGACGGCCCCTAGGCGGCCTCAGCCCGCTATGGTGGCTGGCCACTCCCTTGGTGAGATTACCGCCCTCACGGCGGCCGGTGTGCTGCGTTGGGAAGATGGTCTGCGACTGGCTTCTGCCCGGGCTGCGGCCATGCAAAAGGCCTGTGAAACCAAGCCTTCCACCATGGCTGCCGTGCTGGGGTTGGATGATACCACCGTTGAAGAAGTATGCGCATCGGTGCAAGATGAAATAGTGGTGGCGGCTAATTACAATTGTCCGGGTCAGTTGGTCATTTCCGGAACAGTTGAGGGAGTTCAGAAGGCGGGTGATCTCCTGAAGGCCCGCGGGGCCAAGCGGGTGGTACCCTTGCCAGTGGGAGGCGCTTTTCATTCCCCTTTGATGGAACCTGCACGTCAAGAGCTGGCAAAAGCCATTGAGGAATGCCCCTTCGCTCCCCCTAATGTACCTGTTTATCAAAATGTCACAGGTCTCCCCGAAACCAACCCAGAAGCCATTCGTCAGCGGCTCATAGAGCAATTAACGGCTCCCGTGAGGTGGACACAAACTATCCAAAACATGTGGCAGGCCGGAGCCCGTACATTTTTGGAATGTGGGCCTGGCAACGTGCTACAAGGCTTGGTGCGCAAAATCGTTCCAGAAGCGGTGACTGATGCTGTTACCGAGGCCTGATGCGCCCTTTACTCATTGTATTTTGGTTGGGTATGATCCTCCCAATATGGGCACAAAAAACCCCAAAGCCCAAAATTGACCGCCGCTTGCGTGACACGAGTGTAAAATACATTTTTCCTCTAGAAAATCAACCCCGGCGGCATGTTATAGGCCTGAACATCTTCGGCCTTTTTGCCCGCAATGCCCACCTATTTTATGAATGGAAGATTTTGTCCCGCCTTTCTGTACGACAGCAAGCCATGGCCGGTCGGGTTCGTCAGCCAGCCGATGACCCCTCATTACCCTTCAGAGTTCGCACCCTAATTTTAGGTTATGGCATTGAGGCGATAGGGTATCCCTGGGGCAAAGCCCCTAGAGGCCCCTGGTTAAGCTTGGGGGGCACCTACCGGTGGTACGCGGCAGAAGTTCCTTATCAGGCTCCCCTTCCAGGAGGTCAGTCTGAGGTGCGCTACGCCCAGCACAAAATGCACCTTTGGAGTGCTATGGGGCTAGTGGGTTTTCAGTTCATCGCAGGCAACTGGTTTGTAGTTGCTCCTTATGCA
>JANWWQ010000048.1:0-12592 GCA_025055635.1 Flavobacteriales bacterium | reverse complement strand
CAGGGGCCGCTTACAACAGATCCAATACCGTTACCCTGGTGGCCCTTGATCCGGAATTAGCAGAAGGTGTGCGGCTTCCTGGAACCGCTCCTTGGACGATACGAGGAGGCATTATTCTGGGTTTAGCTTTCAAGTGAAGAATAGTCCTGGCTTCTAAGCCCTTCACTTTCGTCCCTCGTGAGCAATTGAAAAACGTCCTCCATCGTGGCCTGGCGGGTCCGAAATTCCAGGATGGGGTTTTGGTTTTTCACGGCCCAGTCAAACACATTCTTTCGTACCCCTTCGGGATCCATCACCCTGAGCTCCCAAGCGCCGTCGGCAGTTCGCTTGACAGATAGTACCCCTTCTAGCCTGCTTAGGTCTTCAGGTGAAGTTTCCCTTTCTAGGCGGAGTGTGAGCACATTGCCCTGTCCCCGACGCCGGAGCTGGTCCAGAGGCTCATCAGCCCGGATGCGGCCCTTTGCAATGATAGCCGCATGGCTACAAACCGCTTCCACCTCCTGCATGATGTGGCTACTCATGATTACTATTCGGCTCTGTCCTAGCTCCACAATGAGCCTGCGAATGTCCTGCACCTGGTTGGGATCCAGTCCGCTGGTGGGTTCATCCAGGATGAGCACCTGGGGATCATGCAACAAGGCTGCAGCCAGGCCTAACCTCTGCTTATATCCTTTGGATAAAGCGCCTGCTTTCTTGTGGGCTTCTGGAGTGAGACCTGTCGCTTCCAATACCTCACGTATACGCTGGCGTTTATGCCTCAAACCAAAGACGCCGGCTCTGAATTCCAGGTATTCCCGGACATACATATCGTAATAGAGGGGATTATTTTCAGGTAGATATCCGATGAGACGCCTCACATTCACAATATCCTTGGCTACATCTATACCGCACACTTCCACCTGCCCGCTATCTGGTTCTAGATATCCGGTAATGATTCTCATTAGCGTGCTTTTTCCTGCTCCGTTGGGTCCTAGAAGGCCGAATACGCCCCCTGGCCGTACTTCTATACTGACATCATCTAAGGCTTTCTGGGCGCCATACCGCTTGGTTACATGGCGTACTATTACAGACATAAACGTGGTAAAATGGAAAGACAAAAATGAGATAAATGGGCTTTACACAATCGGGGCTCGGTCAATTTGTTGAGAACTAACCTAAATCCAGATCTGGTAGGGCTTTCATGTTTCTATTGACCGGCAATGCCCATTGGATAATTTTGTGAAGAATGAGACATTGCGGACTTAGGCGGGTCAAAGCCTTGAAAAAATTAGGGCCTGTCCTTTTCCACCTTGCAGGGGTGCTTTTTTTGAAATATTCCATCTTGTTTGCTCAGATGGAGCCTCAGGCCCTGCCAGATGTGGCTGTGTTTTATGATAGCCGTTTGCAGCCCTACGTGGAATGCCGCTTATGGATACCGAAAGAATTTTTTTTCTACAGTAAAAAACCCGCTTTTTTCGAAAATTCCCCAAAAGCAGAGGTCTTATGGATGTTTTTTAGGGATGGAAAGCTGCACAGTTATGATAAATTTTACCTGTCAGCCTCCTTCGGCTCCGCCGACAGTTCCCAAGCCCTCTTGGATGTCAAACGGTACTATCTGCCGCCAGATACTTATGCGGTTGAGTTGGTGTTAAGGGATGTGTTTGCGGTCGATTCCCAGGCGCATATCACCTGGCGAGATTCTATCCGGGTGGCTGCTGCCACACCAGGTACCGTTCAGTTCAGCCATCTGGACTTCCTGTCTGATGTTCGCAAGACAGACTCGGAAAATCCTTCCGGCCGATACGGGCTTTTGCTCACCCCTCAATTCCATGAAATTTTTGACGACAATAACAAAATATTGACGTTTTATACCGAACTCTATGGTTCCGCCACCGCTGTGGGAGCTGGTGAGAAGCTTCTCTTGCGTTGTGTCTTTCGCGAATTCCTAACCAATCGGATGGTCAAGGGTTTCGGCCTTCAGGAGATTAAAGAGGCCGCCGATGTGATTCCTTGGCTGGCAAGTATTAATCTGGCCTCCTTGCCTGCGGGTCATTATCTCCTGGAGGTTGAGGCTTTGAACCGCGCGGGTACTACTATTGCCCGTATTGCTCGTTACTTTGAGCACCGCGGTTCTGCGTTAGCTAATTGGGATGAACTTCTGCAGCGCCCTCCCCTGGAGTTTATTGAAAAAGTCAACAATCCTGACACACTTATAGAATATATTCGTTCTTTGAGACCTATTGCCAATCCTGTGGAAGCCAGGGTGGCTAACAATGTGCTCCGATCCGGTGACTACAATCTCATGAAACGTTTTCTATCGTCCTTTTGGGAAAATCGTGCTCCGGAAGATCCCGAAAAAGCCTTTTTGGAATACCGCAGCCGTGTGACCCAGGCCCAAATTGCCTTTGGCCGCTGTAAAATGCGGGTGTACGATACCGATCGGGGCCGGGTCTTTCTCCAGTATGGACCTCCCAACCATCGGGCCGAGAGGCCCCTGGAACCTAACACTTACCCTTACGAAATATGGCAATATTATGATCTACCCAATCAAAAAAACCGCATCTTCGTGTTTTACGATTACATAGGTGGCTGTAATACCTATGAACTGTTGCACTCCACAGCCCTCAGTGAGCGCCGCAACGATCAATGGCAAAATTGGCTACAGCGTGGCCGGCGACCCATAGACATCCAAGCCACACAGACGCCTGCTCAGAGTTATGGGAGTATGGCCAACGACCTTTTTATCAATCCTCGTTGAAGTTTTTTGCGGCCCGCTTTTTGTAAAATGCTTCGCCTCCCATGGATGCCATCCACCGTATCAACCTTCTTAATTTCCTTTTATTGTCGCTGAAGTTCTTTTTTCTTCAGGCTCAGGATCCGCGTCTGGCCCAATCCTACTTGGACCAAGGTGAATGGGATAAAGCCCTGGCCCTTTACGAAAAACTTCATGAGCGCGAACCGGCCAATTGGGAATATTATAACGCTCTGGTGCTTTGCTACGGTCAGCTCCAGCAAACCGAAAATTTGGAAAAACTTTTCCGACGGCAGGTCAAGCGGTTTCCCAAAGAATCAATATATCTTGCGGATCTGGGCATTTTTCTGAAGAAAAATGGGGATCCTAAAGGGGGGCAAGCCCGCCTTGAAGAGGCCCTCCGCTATCTCATACCCCGGCCTGACCGAGTAGAACAACTGGCTTCCCGCTTCCTTCGTGCCGGAGAATACGATTTGGCGATCCGAGCTTATCAGGAAGGCGACAAAGTGATGGGTAAAGGGTTCTTCGGCCTTTCCATGGCTGAGGTCTTCCTGGAAAAGAAGGACTATAAGGCAGCGGCCCAGCAGCTCCTGCGGTTGGTAGAAGAGGATCCGGGGCGTCTCAATCAGGTGAAAACCGCTTTATCTACTTGGTTGGATGACAATCCTGAGGCCCCCTTCAATAAAGCCATTCAATCGGCGCTCATTCAAAAAATGCAGGTTAATACCACCACTGAGCTGGCCGAACTTCTCATTTGGTTATTGCTACATCAAAAAAATTATGAAATGGCCATCGTGCAGGCCCAAGCCCTGGATAAGCGCCTTAAAGAAAACGGGGAACGCGTGTACGAATTGGGCAACACCTTCGCCGAAGCCCGCCAGTATGAGCTAGCGGTACGTTGCTTTCAATATGTCATGGAACGGGGAGAACAGTCGCCCCTTTGGTTGACGGCTAAGTATGCCTTGGCTCGTACTCTGCTTGCGCAAACTCGGGCCAAACTTAGCCCTGACAAGGCCGCCTATCGGCAATTAGTCAAGCTATTCACCCAACTAGAGAGGGAATTGCCTCCAGGCGAAGAAAGCTTTGAAGCAGCTCTCTATGCCTGTGAAATCCTGGCCTTCCAATTGGATTCCGGTCATGCCGCGGTCCGGCGCTTGGAAACCCTTCTGGCTTCTCCCTTCCTAAAACCTCAACAAATAGCAAAAGCCAAGCTCCTGCTGGCCGATGTACTCCTCCTTCTTGGGGACGTATGGGAGCCCTCCTTACTGTATGGTCAGGTAGAAAAGGACTTTAAAAATGATCTTCTCGGTTTTGAGGCCAAATTCCGCAATGCCCGTCTGGCCTTCTTCCGCGGGGAATTTGAATATGCCCAGACCCAAATGGAGGCGCTGAAGGCCTCCACTTCCAAACTCACGGCAAACGATGCCATTTTTCTATCCCTTATCATTATTGAAAACCTGGGGGTGGACTCGGTACGTGCCCCGTTGGAAATGTTTGCTCGCGCCGAACTACACGCCTGGCAGAAGCGTTACCCCCAGGCTCTGGCCACTCTGGACAGCCTAGCGAGACTCTATCCCGACCGGGACCTGGCTGATGAAGTTCTCATGCGCAAAGGGGAGATTCTCATTCAGTTTGCTCAGATTGAGCAGGCTATCACGGCTTTTGAGACCCTTTTGGAACGCTACCCTCACTCCCGCATTGCCGATGCTGCTCTGTTCCGCATAGCCGAACTGGAGGAAACCATCCGCAAAGACTTTACCAAAGCGCAACTCTGTTACGAGCGCATCCTTACGGATTATCCGGGCAGCCTTTACACCGCAGAGGCCCGAAAGCGCTACCGTTTGTTACGTGGCGATAAGGTGAATTGAAGTGTATTGGGCGATTTGGTGGGCTTATCTGCTTCTGAGCTGCGGCTGGCTCTCTTGCCAGCCACTCCAACCTTCCAAAAACTTGTCCATCCACGTTTTGGAGAAGGAAGCCCTGTAGCACTCACGAAGGTTATTTTTCTACCTCATTAGCATTAGGACTTTTCTTGAGTGAAAAGACTTCCGGCGCCAATTCTTATTCTGACTCCGATGCCAATTTTGTGTTGTGAAACACCTAATCCGATGGACATTGCGATATATACCCAGGCCGGTATTGCACCGTATAGCGGTCCCCTTGGGGCGGGTTTTAGCGTGGTTGCTGCGCGGCCATAGGTTTGAAGATCCCATTGACGGCCGCCAATATCGGTGCCTTCTGCCTTACGGACGTCTGAGAAGCAGACCCAATGCCCTGGCCCCCGGTAGCCTTTCATTGGAAAGGCATCGTCTCCTCTGGTTATACCTGCAAAAAGAAACTCCCTTCTTTCAAGCTCCCTTGCGGGTGTTACACATTGCGCCCGAATGGTGCTTCCTCCGGCCATTTAGGCGCTTACTAAAAGGGCACTATGTAACGGCCGATCTGGAATCGCCATGGGCTGACATCAAGATGGATATCCATCACATGCCCTTTCAGGATGACAGCTTTGATGTTGTATTATGCAACCACGTATTGGAGCACGTTAACGATGATAGGCTTGCCTTGCGAGA
The DNA here is from genome assembly GCA_025055635.1 of Flavobacteriales bacterium. GTDB lineage: Bacteria > Bacteroidota > Bacteroidia > CAIKAF01 > CAIKAF01 > JANWWQ01. Next base: position 7,291 of record JANWWQ010000048.1, on the reverse strand, counting down.
AATTTATCGTGTCCTTAGGCCAGGAGGGTGGGCCATCCTGCAAAGTCCTGTGGACCCTACCCGCGAGACGACTTTTGAGGATCCTTCCATCACCTCCCTGCGCGAAAGAGAAAAAAATTTCGGACAAGCCGACCACGTACGCCTGTACGGCAGGGATTATGCTCTGCGTATAAGAGAGGCGGGTTTTCTTGTAGAGGAAGTGGACTTCACTGGGCAATTACTCCCTACAGAAATTGAAAGATATGCTCTTCCGGTCGGAGAAAAAATTTACAAGGCTGTGAAGCCTTCGCCATCCTAAAATTTCCTGTTGATTTCCCGAAGAGGATTACTCAAAAAGATTTGAAGGATAAACCCCTTGGTCCACAAGCTCTCGGATGGAATTAGCCACGTGCGGCCGATCTTCCCGATACGTGACGCCAAACCAGGGTCCCTCACAAGGCAGAATGCTCACCGTGTGGCCTTCGTGGCGGATGGCATGGTCCACAGCTAAGGGGATGTAAAACTCCGCCTTGGGATCCTCCTTGTGCTGGGCCACAAACTCCAAGAAAAGCCGTTCCATGAGCGGGAGAATGGAAGGCTTGAAGCCCCAGAAATTCATGGACACAAGGGAGTCCAGTGGGAGGGAAACGGGACCATCCGCTGTTTCAGAAAGCGCCTCACCATCCATCAGTTTGACCTGAGTATGCTCCTTTATCCCCACAAGCCGAAGTTGCCCGTCAGCTTGACACACGCCCCGGGATACCGTCCCGTGAGGCGAGAGGGTGTCGCCCAGGCGGAAGCCGGCCAAGGCATGCTCCAGAGGAGCATGATTATCCCGGAAAAAGTTGGCCAGCAACTGATACGCCTGTCGGCCGTAAAAATCATCGGCGTTGATTACCACAAAAGGCCCTTCAATCAGATGGGCTACGGACAAAATAGCATGGCAAGTGCCCCAAGGTTTGGAACGGGGTATCCGCCCCACTCCTGGAATGTCAGGAGCTACCTCCTGAAAGCCCACCTTATAAGGCACATGGCCCTCCAGCTTTCTCAGAACAGCTTGCCGGAAGTCCTCTTCAAAGTCCGGGCGGATAATGAAAATGATTTCCTTAAAACCGGCCTGCAGAGCATCATAAATAGAATAATCCATGAGAGTTTCCCCGTTGGGACCAAAGGAGTCAATCTGCTTATTGCCACCATAACGGCTTCCCATACCAGCAGCCATTATTACCAAGCTAGGAGCAGAGGCGAGATGCATAGGGGCCGAAACTACAAAAGCGTTGGTAAAAAATTACCCCTCCTCCACGCTGTGCAGTAAAAACCCCTTAACATGGTCCAGTGAAAAGACAACCGTTTTCTTTCTAAAACATGTGGTGCTGGTCAATAGGGGAGGATTGAGGAGTCAGAACACATCAGCAATCGGTAGGCAAGCTAATCCCCTTAAAACATATAAAGTTTCTGGACCAGAATACTCACTCCGGTATCAGGGTCTAATTTCAGTATAATTTCTCCATTACTCCCACTAAAACTCCGATATACTAAAGAGGATGCTTTATAGGATCTATGCACTCTATGCACTCTTAAGAAAGATAAAAGGGTGGCTGCGGGGAATGATCAGAACTTCGCAATCCCGGCGGATGGGTAACCACCTTAAAAAACATATAGAAAACATGAATGAGAGTAGATTTTCTCCCAAGCCAGCCGTGTTGAACTTTTGGGAGTTTTACTTTTCAGGTCCTAGTACAGAAGGCACTGTGGTAACCTGCGATTTTGAAGCGGAAAAAGAAGAAACTGCACTGTTGCATCCCAGACATCGGAAGGCCGTATTCCGTGAACAAAATGGCAGGTATTTGGTGGTATTTGCTGATGTCCGTCATTCCGGGTCCACCTATTCAAACTGGTCACCGGTAGCTGTTTCTTCCTGTTCCGTTTTACCGGAGCCCTTGCCTTGATCAGGATGTCTTCATTATCTTCCAAAAATTCAGAAGGGAGGCCTTCCCTTCGTAAAAGGGTGTTTCCCAATAACTTGCTGAAGGGTGTACCAGGCGTGGCCGACCGACCCAACAAAAGTTTGGTCATGCCTGAAAAGTTCTTCTCGGATCTAGAAGCTCATATGCTCCGCATTGAAAACTAGCAGACGCCGTTTTTTAAAGAAAATACCTCCCTTCAAATGCTGCTGCTTTCTGAAGTCAAACATTTTTTAACTTTAGGGAAAAGCGCAAGATCATGTGGCGTCTGGAATTTTCGCTGAGTGAACAGGGTCCCCGTGCCCGCCACGAGGACGCCCATCGGTATTGGTTATCCTCGGATAAAGAAGCATTCGTTGGTGTTGTGTGTGATGGGGTGGGAGGTAATCCTTGTGGTGACATTGCCAGCCAGGTAGCTGCCGAGGCTTGGACAAAGTTTATGAGCGCAGAAATCCAATCTGGCAACACCCTTTCCCAATCCCTCCTGATGCAAGCCTGCGAATCAGCATGGAAAGCCTTAATAAATAAATCTCTTGAAAAGAAATTATGCGCTGCAATGGCCACCACCATCGTGGCCTGCGCGGCCCAGGGGCCCCTCGTACTGGCCCTCCATTGCGGCGACAGCCGACTTTACCACATTCGCAAAGGACAGGTGCTTTTTGTCACCAGGGATCATACGCTCCTAAACGATCTGGTTCTGCAAGGGGCTGTGAGCGAAGAGGAGGCCAAAGCTTCAGGCCGCAGTAACGTGCTCTCGCGTGTCTTGTCCGCCAACCTTGGAAGGCCTCCCCGACCGGAATTCCATCTTTTACATCCCGCGTGCCCAGGCGATTTCCTCCTGCTCTGCTCTGACGGGGTTTGGGCCTATGTGCCTGAGGAGGACCTGATGGAACTGCTGTGCCACGACTCTCCAGCCCCAGCTAAGCTTCAGCAACTGAAGGAAGTATGTGGGGCACTGACCGGAGATAATTTCACAGCTCAGCTTTGGACTTACCTGCCAGATTGAGGGAGACTTTGTTCCCTTGAAAGATTCTAATAATGGACATGATTGTTCATAGCTCTTGGCAGGTAACCCCTCTTTAGTGTGAATCTCTTAAATAGTTAACAAAATGGCTCCAGGAAAATAGACAAAGCGTAAGGGGAACTTTGATTGGCGTAAGAGTAGGGGGATAAAACACTAAGAATTTCCCCGCCTTCAATTACTTTTCAAGGGTATTAAATTAAAAATTCTGTCCTGATTTTCGTATTGGACTTTCCTACGAAAAGATGTGACCTCAGGATCACCCTTCGATTTTTTGGAATGGCAAAGCGTCATCAAAATTCTAAAATCTCTGGAAAGTGAAGGGGTACGAGAATTTTGGGCAAAACAAAATAAAATATTTAAGGAAGTGCTTTTTGAAGAACCGGATGACGGAAAGGCTTGTCCACTTTCCGGCATGGGGACATATTCTTGGACCATCTCACAGCATCTTGAATCCGAGTAATCCATATGCAGAAATGGCTTTTGAGGCCTAAAAAATCCTTCCACATGACATTTGTATTCCAACCAGGCTAGCCCTAAACCCATTGATCCCTTTGTCAACCTTAAAAATGACAGTTGATATAAGCGGTGCTTTAACTCAGCTTCGCAAGGAATTGCTCCTTAAGGAGGGGCGCCCAATTTGTTAGGATTGTTTTCTACCTCTAAAAAAAAATTATCTGTGATGGTAGGGCACCCCATATCGGATACAAAATGCCCTGTAGACTTGTTCCAAAAGAACCACCCGCACCAATTGGTGGTTAAAAACCATTGGTGAGAGGGATATTTCTTCGTCGGCCTTGCGCCGTATCTGGGGATGAAATCCATAAGCCCCGCCCACAAGCAGATGACACTGAGCCCATGTCTCCACGGCATGAAACAGCTTATGAGTCCATTGTTCAGTGGTTATACGCTCCCCTTCGTGATGCAGCAGAAAGCAGACTCCTTTCTCCGGCCAGTGACGCAGCCAAATGGAAGCCTCTTTTTCCAGGCAATAATCGGCCGAGGCCCCGCTTGGTGAAGACGGAGCTGTTAACTCATGCCACTCCACACGGTGCCAGCGCTGCAACCTATGCAAATATTCTTTAACTCCGGCCTCCACGAACCCCCTTTGCGTACGTCCCATCACCCATATATGAACCATGAGGTGAAATTGGCTTATTTTTTGTTTAGTTAGAAATATGAATGTATGGTGCGTATAAGGCCCAAGATATGGGTTCTCTTTTTGTTACCCTGTGTGGTCCATGGCCAAATCCTGGAAATGACAACGGCTTTAAGACAGGGAAATGCTGCTGCTTTGGCCCAATACTTTTCACCTACAGTGGAGCTCACGACACCCCATTTTTCGGGAAGTTGTGGTGAGCGCCAAGCGCGGGAGATTCTCTCAGGTTTCTTCATGGAACAAAAACCCGTGTACCTGGTTCAGAAATCTTTTTCTGAATCAGGCCCTCACAGGCATTACATCGGTACCCTGCGTACCCAATCGGGCCAATCGTTCCGAGTGGTGATCCACACATTTCGTGATATGGACCGCCAACGGGACTTGGTGCGCACCCTGCGCTTTGAATCTGAACGATAAAATCTAAGGCTCACCCATCCCTATTTTTGGGCCCATCCGCAGACCATGCGTGTTCTTACAGGGATTCAAAGTACGGGGACTCCCCATCTGGGAAACATTCTTGGTGCCATCCAACCCCTCATTGAAAGAAGTCGTCAGCCTGGATTCCAAGCCTTCGCATTCATAGCAGACCTGCATTCCCTCACTACCATCCGTGACCCCCAAATTCGCCAAGCCAACACCCGCGCGGTGGCTGCCGCCTGGATAGCCTGCGGTTTTGATACCGACACCCATTTCTTTTACAGGCAAAGCCAAGTTCCGGAAGTCTGCGAACTAGCATGGTATCTCGGTTGCTTTGCGCCTTACCCCATGCTGGCCAACGCCCACTCCTTTAAAGAAAAAAGCAGCCGTTTAGCTGATGTGTCGGCGGGCTTATTCACTTACCCTGTGCTTATGGCTGCCGATATTCTTCTGTTTGACGCACAAACCGTACCCGTTGGAAAAGATCAAATGCAACATTTAGAAATAACCAGAGATTTAGCTGAAACATTTAACCGGCATTACGGTCCTGTGTTTACCATCCCGAAAGCCGAGATCCAGGACAACGTAAAGGTAATTCCCGGGACGGACGGGCAGAAGATGAGTAAAAGCTACCACAATACCATCAACATTTTCGCTACTGAAAAAGAATTGCGCAAACGCATCATGTCTATCGTTACGGATAGTACCCCATTAGAGGCCCCGAAAAATCCCGAGACGTGTACCGTATTCCGGCTTTACTCCCTGGTAGCTTCTCCTGAAGAGGTCGAATCCTTGCGGGAACGGTATCTACAAGGAGGCTACGGATATGGACAGGCTAAAAGCCTTCTTTTTGAACTCCTTTGGGAAAAATTTCGTCCACAGAGGAATCGCTTCAATGAGCTAGTAGCTCATCCTGATGAGCTAGAAAAGATTTTACAGCGGGGAGAAGAAAAAGCACGTCAACTGGCCCAGGATAAAATCCGTACCGTCAGGGTATGCCTGGGCTTCTAAAAAAGTTGCGAGAAAATCCTACCATCTTATCCACGATCGGATTGCTTGCTTTGGCCACAGCGTCATGGCTTCGGTTTGCATGGACCCACAACCTGCGGGTGGATGAAAATTTCGTAAGTGGCTCCCAGGCAGCCATCCTCATTCCCTTGGTACTCGTGGGCCTGGCCCTCGCTACGGCCGCCTCTTTACTAGGTACATCAAGGAAATTGCCTGGAGGCCTGGCCCTTTTTACCTCTCTGACAGCCCTCTCCATGCCCCCTTTCTTGTCCAACGACGTCTTCTCCTATTTCTATTATGGGGAAGCACTGGCAAAAGGCTTACCAGTGTATCATGATTTTCAGGGGCAACATCTATTTTGGCATCAGTTTGTGGGCCGGCGTTACCTGGATACGCCAGCTGTGTATGGTTTACCGCTCCTGCTGCTCTATGCCGCTATCACCCAAATGGCCGGTTCCCATACTTTCTGGGCATTGTTCATCCTTAAAACCATTCATGGCATGGCGGCCTTTGTAGTATGGAAAACTTTGTGCGAGCGAGTTTACTCCCCTCGCCAGGCGGTCTGGATGGTGGCCCTTCCTCTCTTTTGGTTGGAGGGTCTGGCCAATCTGCACAACGAATTTCTGCTGCTTCCGCTGGCCTTTGGGGGCATCCTTCTGTATCAGAATGGTCGGCTTCTGCCTGCCGTTCTCCTGTGGGCCTTGGCCGCCTGGTGTAAATACAGTTTTGCCCTTTTGCTCCTATGGCCCTGGCTAGATCAACCACTACGGAGATCTTGGCCAAGGTTAATGGGGGTGTACTTGGCCTCCTTACTCATGATGGGTACTTTGCACATTATGATTTGGAAATTGATATATCCAGGTGGTCCCCCTTGGGACGGGTTACTACGTCCGTGGGCCACCGTATCGTCCTTAGGCCCCAGCAGCAGCCTCACAGATGTGGTCTTCACCCTCACACGTGTTTTTCTGAATGCCGATCTTGCATCCTTCCTCAACAGAGTTTTGGGGAGCCTCCTGCAGATTTTTTCTGTGGGGCTGGGGATCATCCTCTTGCGCCATCCGCAACATCGGCAACCGCCCGTGGGCCTTTGGATGCTCGGGGCAATTTTCATCAGTTTCTTCTCTCACCGCATAATGGCTTGGTATTTTCTGATACTCCTGCCTTTTTGGTGGGAAGGATTACCTCCGGTGTGGAGGCGCTGGTTCCTTGTCACCTCAGCTGTTTACTCGGCACAGGGCCTCATTCAATATACACCTCCTGAATGGTTATTCACACAGGCATTGACTGCAACGCTTGTAGTCACCGGGGTTTACCTGCTATTCTGGAAATTCAAGTCCAGATACTTTTCGGGGTCTGTTTCCCCTTCAAAAGCTTGATTGTATAGAGCAAAGGTTAATTTAGAGCATGCCCCTGCGGGCCGGCGGCCCGAGGGCCAGCCTGCGCCCCGCTAGGCCGCCCTCCATATCCCTCACGCATAACCGCACCGTCGCCGCTTCGCAACCCATTTTGAATCTAAAATTTTTTAGCGTCTTCCTAGCGGTTCTGCTTATCAGAAAAACCTTTTCCAAAAGTAATAATGTGCATACTTTCAGTTCTTTTTTAATCGAAAAATATCCATTATTTTTGAGAAAATTTTCCGATTTTTTCTGGAAAACCATGAGAAGAACCGTACTTATTCTTGCAACTTCCTTTTTATTTCACCTCTTTGATCACAAATCCTCAGTGGCGCAATGTCCCATTAGT